>QQUM01000589.1 GCA_008501545.1 Calditrichota bacterium | reverse complement strand
AAAAAATCCACGAGAGCCATTCATTTTTAACTTTAATTCCAAACTGAATATTACTTCGAATCCCCCCGGAGCAACAATTAGGATCAATGGTGTTCAGCTTTCCAGTACAACACCCACAGATGTGAACTGGGAAATTTCTGAAGAACCCATCGAAATTCAATTAACAAAAGCTGGTTTTCCTGATCTCAAAGGATTTTCAATAAACCCGGAGGATGGAAGTGAAATTATTCCTGACCGGCGTTTTTGGAAATTTTCACGCAATGACAATATCAAAGATGATTTTAACATCGAAGGTATATTCCACAAATTTGTTGATATAAAATCCGTTCCATCAAGAGCACAAATTATTATCAATAACAGCCCGGTCGGCACAACCGGTATAAACGGCAAAGTCGCACTAACACGGGGTACGCACCAGCTTGTACTGCAAAAACGTGGTTATCTTACGAAGAAAAGAACCATAACCATTGATGAAGCAACATCGGATCAACTAACAGAAGTTCTTTCACGAAGGGTAAAACTTACTGTTCAAAATGCTGCAACCAATGATGGGACAGATATCGGTGCACATATTGTCTCCTTGCGCAGCAATGGCAAAACAAGCCGGATTAACAGAACGACGCCGACAAATTTGACACTCCTACCTTATACTTACGCAGCATTCCTTAAAAAACAGGGATTCCAGGATAAAGAAATTGTTATAGGTCGCAATCAGGTGAACGTCGAAGTCACCATGGATCCCGTTCCAGCACCTGTAGAAATATATATCGTTGATAGCATTACCAATCAAGCTATCGATCAAGTAGAAATATCATACAAGCTTCAGGAAACAACTGAACCGGAAAAATCAATGGGGACAGCAAATACACAGGGAGAGTTGTTTGTTGAAATCCCCCCAGGGATGTATCAAATTACAGTCAATAAACCCGGGTACCAACCGGTAACAAAAAATCTAAGAGTAAAATCAGGCAGGCGAAATCGACTGACTTTTCGTATTGTCACGCAATAATTTAAACGCCTCGAATTGCAAGGGAGATGCTTTCATGCCAAAACTCATTGTAAAACATAAAGCAGAAGTCATTGATGAAATCAATATTAAAGCCGCTGTCAATGTTTTCGACATCGGACGAGATGAACAAAATGATTTAGTAATAAACGACAAATTGGTATCTGGTTCCCACTTGCGTATCGAACGGCAGGGTAACCAGTACATTGTTCGTGATCTGAAGAGTGCTTTCGGCACATTTTTAAACAGTGAACGTGTAGAAAAGACTGAAGATTTGAAGAGTGGGGATGAAATTCGCCTTGGCGATCACCTCATTGCTTTTGATAATCCACTGGAACATCTGGAAAGAGCTTTTACCGGGAATAAATCGGATGATTCAACCGAGGAAAGCAATCAGGCAACAGACCCGGTTATCGAGGCGGAATCATTACAAACAAAACGTGCAGAATTTAATATAGAGCAACTCGAGAGTGAAATAGTATCAACTACCGAAGCGCCAGCTGCAACAGAAGCAAAGGATACCACAACCGTCATGGCTCCATTTTATTTACTCGCTATCTGGGGCCCGTATGCAGGTAAAAAGTTTCAGCTAAAATATGGTGAGACGAGAATTGGTCGTGACAGCAAACTGAATGATATTATTATTCGGGAGAATAAAAAAGGGGAAGTCGACCCCAGCATATCACGGCGGCATGCAACGGTTTCTTATATTGACAACAAGTTCCACTTGAACGACAAACGCAGTAAAACACGTACTTATGTGAATCAAAAACTAATTTCGGAGAATGACGATGTCATTTTAAGCGCTGGTGACGAGATCGAAATAGTCAGTGATCAGCAAAGCACAATTTTTCGATTTACAGCAGAAAATGACTGGGATTTTTCTCCACCGAAAAAAGCCGGTGTCTGGTGGGTACGTCATCGAACAAAATCGCTCTCAACACTTGCAATATTAATGATTCTTGCAGGACTAAGCCTCGCCGGTATCGGCTTTATGAAACGTGCGATTCTCACACAAAAACCGGACACTTTAACTGTGGAAGCCACAAAATGGCGATCTCTGCAAGGAAACAATACGGCAAACAGGATATTAAATAATACAAACAATACCCCGGAAACCATCCCGACACACGCCCTGGAAGATTTTGATGCCGATGGCTTTGTCGATATTGCTGCTTTAAATATCAGTGAGAATCCTATACTCCTGGATGGAAAAAGCAAGCGTGTAAAATGGACCATTTCATCCTTCAAAGTCGCTTCAGACATCCCGGCCGTCGTCGTCGATATCAATAACAACAACCTGCCGGATATACTTTATGTAAGCAATAACGGGCAAATCATTGCCGTAGATGGCATGATAGGAGCAGAGATATGGATGAGTCCATATTTCAACGGTCCGTTTAGCGGACGGCCGGTGGCGAGCGATTTTAATGGCGATGGTGCCATTGATGTGGCCATCGTTCAGCGTAACGGAAAACTTCACATCGGATTAAACCAAATTCGAGCTTTTAAATGGATCGAAGCAGATCTGCAAATTGAGACCTATGCCCCGCTCTCAACTGCTGACATTGATCTTGACGGAGATTATGAAATTCTTTGCGGTACTGAGCGTGGTCTATCGATCATCGTCGATGGGAACAGTGGTTCAGTTCTTGGCGTCATCGACATTAACGATGAACTGAATAAAGCCCGGGGCACCTTTTACGAAGAAAATCAGATTCGCTATCCGGTAGGCGTTGCAGATTTAACTGGTGATAAACGTCCGGATCTTGTTATATCCAGTATTCAGGGGAATATCGTCGCGATTGATGGCGCATCCCGCTCTCGCCTCTGGGAAGCACGACTCGTATCAGACATAACTTTGAGTTCGGATTATATATTTCCATTTTCAATCGCAGATTTAACCGGAAATGGCAATGCCGATGTGCTGGTTGCAACAGCTGAGGGTGAAATTCAGGCGTTCGTCGGTAGCGGACAAAATCAGCGGCCGCAAAAGATTTGGTCTGCACAATCTCACGGTAGTCAACTGCAAAACAGCGCATTTGCAGATATCAACAAGGACCAGGTTACGGACATCATTTATCGTAATGATTCCGGCTCGCTTATCGTGCTGAGTGGCACGGATGGGCGCACCCTGTGGACGAACACAAATCAACTGAAAGAAGAGACCGGTTCACCTTTTGTTGCTGATCTCCAGAGAGACAATTATCTGGATATCGTTCTGTTGACGAAATCAAATCGCGTATTTCAATTCAGAACAAACAGCAAAATCCCCGAGGGCGCCGTGCTCTGGGGACAACAATTCGGAAGCTGTGAAAATGTCTTGCAATCAGCCTTTAAACTCCCATCCCCTTTAAATGCGACGATTATGCTGGCAGTGGGCACATTTTTAATTATACTCGGTATTGCATCAATTGTGGTTATGCGACGGTCCCGGGTATAAACGTCATGAATATCAATCAGGATGTTAAAAATTTTACCTGCGGATTTTCCGCTTTTGGTCAGTGAGTCAAGTACTTTAGTATCAGGAAGCAAAAAAATGGGATTTTTAAAGAGGAATTGGAATGAAAGAAGCTGTTGCTCATGATGTAATTTTTATGGCAGCCGGCACCGACGTAGGCACAGTTCGCAAAAATAATGAAGATGCATTTTATTTTTCAAATAAGAACCAGCTCTTTGTTTTATGTGATGGAATGGGGGGACACGAATCAGGTGAGGTTGCAAGCAAACTTGCAGTTGAAACCGTCCAGCACGTAATTCATAAACCTGAAAACTTCCAAATAGCAGAAGTATGCAACGACCTTCCCGAGAACCTGCCTTCAGAAATTAAAACACTTGTCGCCGCTGTGCGCTTCGCAAATCGCAGGATTTTGCATCATGCTATAAATACACCCCAGAAACGTGGCATGGGGACCACCATGATTGCTGCGCATTTTCAGGACGGGATGATTCACACCGTGCACATCGGCGACAGCCGGATTTATCGCCTACGCAAAGGCAAGCTGGAACAGCTGACCTCCGATCATTCATGGTTGAACGAGCTTCTTGAAGACAAAGAAATAACAGAGAAGGATCTTGAAGATTTTAATGATAAAAATGTGTTAACGCGCGCGCTCGGCACCTACCCAACTGTTAAAATTGATGCCTACATCGAAAATGTTGAAGAAGGAGACTTGTATCTCTTTTGCTCTGATGGGCTTCATAATGCCCTTAGCGATGACAATATCAGGCAACTTCTGAGCGCTTCTGTACACTCATCGCTCCAGGACGCAGTTGACAGTCTCATCCATAATGCAAAGAAAACAGATGGTTCGGACAATATTACTGCCGGGCTCATGTATTTCCCAACCATTGGTGCCCCGAAATCTCCATACCGCATGAAAAAAATTATCCCTGAAGAGTCGGAATCCACAGGCCAGCTCCTGGATAAAAATCTTAAAAATCACTATGCAATCCCAATCGCAAAGCCTGGAATTTCAAAAAAATGGATTTTCCTGGCAGCTGCTGCAATTCTTCTCATGACTGCAGTTATATTCCCAAACTGGAACCAGCACCCATCGGAAAATGTGAACGCCGGCATTCCAAGCGCCCTTTTTAACGAAAATCTGCAGCGCACAGCCTCCGACGACAATTATTTAAACACGGCAGATTTAAAATCAGCTGGTAGTGTTGTCCTGGTGCAACTTCGGGATCGTAAATATATCGATGTTTTGCAATCATTAGAATATGTCAAAATCCTGGATGCACCCGTCCAATTCAAGAAAAACATCCCCATACATGCAGGAACTTTTACCTGGGCCATCGCTGACAATTCAGACAATATTTTGTATAAAAACAATAACATAGAGATAAAACCCCTTGACAATTGGTCTTATGAATCGTCAAACCAAAATTTTGCAAGCACCAATCGATCAAGTGAAAAATCAGCAGCATCTTATACCGATATTCCGGAAAATCGAGGTCTTGTTTACCTGGTCGGGGTCTTTCCCAATTCCACTTACAAGGATTCGGAAATATATGTAAATGATCAACTTGTGGGAAAACTGGATAATTACCTAAATGATGGATTTACACTTCGTCCTGGACAATACACGGTTACAATTCGAGCTAATTCAGGTCGCGTTCAAAATATAAAAAGAGATATAACTGTAACGGACGGCCAAATCCTTGCAGTTGAATTTTAACGTAAATTTGAGGCTACAATTTAATTTA
>QQUM01000615.1 GCA_008501545.1 Calditrichota bacterium | reverse complement strand
TCCGAATTTTCCAATAGCAACCTGCCAACGGTCGCCGTCATCGTTGCAGCGCGAAACGAAGAGCATAATCTGCCACGTTTGCTTCATCACTTGCAGCAGCTCGATTACCCCCGGGAAAAACTGGAAATTTGTATCGTTGACGATCGTTCGACGGACAATTCTGCACCTATCCTGCAATCTGCCCGGGAAGACATGCCCAATCTTAAAGTTTTGCATGTGCGCAACCAGATCAAGGATTTCGCTCCAAAAAAACGCGCGCTCGACATGGCCATTCGCGCCACCCGCGGCGAAATTATCATGCTCACCGATGCCGATTGCAGTCCACCACCCACCTGGATTCGTGAAATGTTGGCCTGCTACAAAGAAGAAAGCGCCGGCGTCATCGGTTACTCGCCCTATCGATTTGACAAACCAATGCCTAAAATGTTACGAAAGATGCTGTCGCTGGAATTTTTCTCCGTTGCTGCCGTTGCTGCAGCGTCGGTCGGACTCGGCACGCCTGCCACCGCTGCCGGATGCAACCTCAGTTACCGGCGTCAAACCTACCTGCGAGCCAAAGGTTTCGAAGGCATTCGTCACTGGGTCTCCGGTGATGACGACCTGTTCATTCTCAAAGTTGCGGAGATGAAAATCGGCACATGGTCGTACGGTCTGTCACCGGAAGCCTTTGTTCCAGCTGCCGCGCCATCCACCTGGCGTGCATTTTGGAACCAGCGCATTCGTTATGCCGGAAAAGGCGCACACTACGCGTTGCCATTTGTCACAGCCCTGGTCGCTGTTTATCTTTTCAATGTCATGCTCGCGACAAGTGTCCCCGCGTTATTCGCTGGATTTACTACTTTTGCCAATGTTACTATAGTCGCCTGGCTGGTTAAATCGCTTTTTGAATGGCGTTTTCTCTACACCGCGTCAAAAAGTTACAAAAACAGTCATTTATTAACCTGGTACATCCCAACTGCACTTTTGCACCCGTTTTATATCACTATCTTTGGTTTTATGGGAACATTCAGCCGTTTCACCTGGCGCGGCGACGAATTTGCTATTACTACGGAAGAGCTGAATCATGGTTGATTTATGGACTGGTTTTTCAACGCTGATCATTTCGCTCTATGCCATCCTGAGTCTTCTGATTATCATTGGCATTCGCAGACAAAAAACACCCAGGCCAAAAGATAACCAGGCTTTGCCAACGGTGAGCATAGTCATCGCAGCGCGAAACGAAGAGCAGAATTTACCGGCACTTTTTTTTAGTCTTAAAAAACTCGATTATCCGCTAAATTTTTTGGAAATCATTCTCATTGATGACGGTTCGACCGATCGAACCCGGACAATAGCGGAGTCACAAAAAGCTGAGATGCCCCATT
Source organism: Calditrichota bacterium (assembly GCA_008501545.1). GTDB lineage: Bacteria > Zhuqueibacterota > Zhuqueibacteria > Zhuqueibacterales > Geothermadaptataceae > Bioreactorimicrobium. The sequence continues at coordinate 3,858 of QQUM01000615.1, read as the reverse complement.
TGCGCGTTATCTCACCCGAAAAAAAATATCCCAATCTGAATGGTAAAGCCAATGCGCTGCACAATGCCATTTTGCAGGCGAAAGGTGAAATCATCGCTATTACCGACGCCGACTGCAGCCTTCCCGCATTCTGGCTGCGTGCACACGCCGAACAGTACGATGAGCAAACAACCATGGTCGGTGGCATCACAATCACGACCAACACCGACGATGAAAAACGCCTGTTTTATCAAATGCAAGCACACGATTGGTTGTATCTGCTGGGAACTGGCAGCGCGGCTACCGAATGGGGATTTCCATTAAGTATTATTGGCAACAACATGAGTTTCCGCCGCGAAGCCTATTTTACTGTCGGCGGTTATGAGAAGATAGGATTCAGCCTTGTGGAAGATTTTGCGCTGATGCGTGCCCTGCAGCTTGATGGAAAACACATAAAACTCTGTGCCGATAAAAGAATGCTCGTCGTCAGTACACCATCGCCCGATCTGCGCAGTTTTCTCATTCAAAGAAAACGCTGGGCGACGGGCGGCAAAGACGTTTCGCTCATGGCAAAAGGCATCATTATCCTCGGCTCCGCGGGCAAACTGTTGCCGTTTTTACTGTTGGCAGCTGGGGAATTCATCATGGGTTTCCTTACTGCAGGTGTTGTTTTCCTTGCCGACATGTTTTTGCTCAAAACGGTTCGCGATAAATTGCAGCAACGCCGCATGATGAACCATGCCTGGTTGTATCCATTGTTCACGGTATTCTACAGTCTTTTAATGGTGCCGTTTTTCTTTTTTGGGAGAGAGGTGAAATGGAAGGGGCGGGTGTACCGGGTTTGATAATAAATGAAATTTAATTCGGTAGTTCAGTGGATAAAATTTGTAAAATATATACTGTCAATTCAATCGGTAAACGCACGAATCTGCGCTTTTAGTGAAGGAAGATCATTTTGAATAATTTCCCAGACAATCTGTAAATCAATTCCAAAATACGCATGAATTAGCAAATTTCTAAGGCTGATAATTTCCCTCCAGGCAACATTGCCGGTTTTTTCCTTAATATCTATAGATATTTTCCCAGCTGCTTCTCCAATTATCTCCAACTGACGGATACGTGCTGATTGGAGCATCGAATCACTCATAAAATCTGAAAAGGACTTATCTTGAACATACTTTTCAATTTCATAGATCGCATCAAGAATATGATACAATCCGACTTTGCTATTTTATGCGCTCATAAATCAACTTCTTATCTTTATCAACAAAGGGGCGAATGTATTTTGAGACTGCATTCAGCGAGAGCAAATCGACATTTTTATGTAAAATTTCCTGCAATTCAAGCTGCATGCGTACAAATCCAAGACCGATAGGTTTTGAATGATCCAACTCGACAAGAATATCGATATCACTTTTAATATTTGCTGATTCTCGCGCATGAGATCCAAAAACATACGCCTTCTCAACTGGCTGCCCTTGAAAATAATTTGTAATCTTCTGTGTCTGATCTTTGCTGAGTTTCATAGTTATGTTTTCCAGATTTTGCTCAATCAAAGGGCTGAGTCTTGTTTTGGTTGAAATCGTTAATCACCATAAATGAAATAAAAAACGACTACGAAAGCAAAACATATTTCATTAAGCAGCTTGAGAAACAGCCTCAAGTAAAAGCAATTTTAATAATCTTCTTATCCAACTGGATACTCCCTTCCATTTTTTACCGCTTCAAACAGCGCCAGAATATTTTCCACCAGCACATTAGCCTGAATATTATGCACCGCTGAGAAAACATAACCGCCACCGGGGGCGAGAATATAAAATTGTTGTGCGACTTGCTCAGCGATTTCTTCCGGTGTGCCGCAGGGCAAAACGTGTTGTGTATCCACTCCCCCACCCCAAAATGTGATACGATCACCGAATTCCTGCTTCAATTTCTGCGTTTCCATTTTTGCTGCTGTAAACTGCACCGGATTGAAAATATCCACACCGGCATCGATGAGATCGGGAATAAAATCATAAATTGAACCACAACTGTGCAGGAATACCTTTGCATTGGATTGCTGTCTGGCATATTGATAAATCTGCTTGTGAAATGGTTTTATCAGTTCACGGTAAAGATCAGGCGAAAATTGCGGTGCATTTTGTGCTCCGAGATCGTCACCCATTTGAATAATTTGAATGTACGGCCCAACTGCTTGCAAATAGGCTTGCAGATTCTTCAGATGCACTTCCGTCATTTTGCCCAGCAGCGCGGAAACAAAATCCGGATTGGCAACCAAATCGAGCATAAAATTGGCCCAGCCGCGCAGCGATTCAGCATACTCAACGATACTGCCGCCGAAGTTGCCCATGATGGCGTAGTCGGTCTCTTCGTAGAGCTGCTTAGCCTTTTGTTCGAGCCGGCGCAATTTTTCATCGGTGAAAAACGGCCAGGGATGGTTGTGTATTTCTGATTCGGAAATGGCATTTTCCAGCGGCGGATTGCACGACTCGAAATACAGGCATGCGGGCGGCATCTGCGCTGCCACGCGACTGCCGTCCATCAGCACCCACCTGTCATCCCGCCATTCCAAAGCATGCGAAGAATGAATTTTTGCCGGCGATCCATCGGGAAGTTGCCAATCGAGCCACTCCGGGCCATCGACCTGAAAAGAATTTTCAAGAGAAATCACATCCACTTCGAAATAGTCGAGAATTTCTCTTTCGATTTCTGCCAGTTGCTGTGTTATGTCGGAAATGCGTGTCGTGGTCGCGGGGAATCCCAGATGCTGTTTCAGTTTATTGTAGGCAATAGCCATGATGCCGGTGGAACCCATGCCACCCAAATCGATGGGAATTTTGTCGGGCTCTTCGTGACGTAACGTAGTGAGAATGCGTTGTCTTGAGGTCATTGTCTCATTTTATCCAAATTAAATTCGAATTCTGGGAGGTGTAAAATCGAACATTGTGCGTGTTGAATTATCAGGCTATAGACTATAGGTGTTCAGGCTGTAGAAAACCGAAAGTGTTCACCAATTGCCAACACCCAATAGCCAACACCCAAAAGCCAAAAGCCAATAGCCTTCAACCCACACTCACACAATATTCAAAACAGAAAAAAAATGCATAACACTGCCACCGAGAACAAACAAGTGCCAAATAGCATGACTATACGGCAGCTTTTTCCAGGCATAAAACACAACACCAACAGTATACGACATACCGCCAATCACCAGAAAAATGATGCTGATTTGCGGAATTTGAATGAGCATTTGTCTCGCAGCAATGACACATAGCCACCCCATCAACACATAAATAATTGTTGAAAGTTTGGGAAATTTATGGACAAAAAACATTTTCAGGACCACACCTGTTATGGCCAATCCCCAAATGACGCCAAAGAGACTCCAGCCCCAGGGGCCGCGCAAACTCACCAGCATAAAAGGCGTGTATGTTCCGGCAATGAGCAAATAGATAGCTGCATGATCGAACTTTCGTAAAATCCGCTTTATTCGCATTTGCGGGAAGCTGTGATATAATGTGGAGGCAAGGTACAAAAGGATAAGTGTGCTGCCAAATATCGAAAAACTTACCACATGCCAGGCATCGCCGTGCGTGACTGCTGAGACAATCAGCACGACCAGTCCTGCAATACTAAGTGCAGCACCGATGCCATGGCTGATGCTGTTTGCAATTTCTTCACCAAGAGAATAGACTTGTTGATGCGGTGTTTTTTCCATGCATGCCTCTGTAGTGGATTCCGAAATAAAAAATTTATTGCCTAATTTATCAGGAATTATCAAGAATCCAACGCGTTTTCGAAATTTCCCCTGGCACAAAAAAGCCCTTGCAGCTTGAAAAAACTGTAAGGGCTTCACAATTTATATTAGATGATAACAGA
>QQUM01000794.1 GCA_008501545.1 Calditrichota bacterium | reverse complement strand
GACGTATTCGTGAAAGGATTCTTCCAGACGCAATTCCTGCGACCACTCCACATTGTAGCCCACGTTGCGTGCATCGATGCAGGGGCGCGGAATGTCCAGTTCGTCGAGAATCTGAATGGTTTTTAACTCGATGATGCGGGCGCCGTGCAGGAAAGAGAGAACGATGTTCTGTGCTAACTGCGTGTGCGGCCCGGATGCCGGCCCCAGCGGTGTGGCTGCCTTTTTGTGATGAAAATCGACGGACAAATCATAGCCGGGAAAGCCGGTGTAGAATTTTTTTTCCGGGTAGCTGTAAATGGATTTATTTTCTTTGAATTCCTTGATGATCATTTTCAGATGTGTGCCCAAATCAAGGCCGCGTAATTCTGCCATAGGTTTCCTCTGGTTTCAGTCAGAATATGGAATTTTTTTTAATCTGTTCTAAATTAAAAGAGCAATTGGTCATGTTTTATGTGAAGCAGGTTATAACGCGGAGTCGCTGATACGCAGAGTTTCGCAGAGAGAAAAATGCAAAACGAAAATCACTTTTCTCTGCGTATCTCTGCGCTTCGGCGACTCCGCGTTGAAGGAAAAGCTGATTTACATGAATTCATCCGGCTCAATTAAATCATTTACCACGCGATCGATACCATCTTTTAGATACTCACGGTGAAAATTTATGATAAGACCAAGTCGTTTATCCATTAAACGCAAATATGTTAAAAGAGATGGTTTGTCAGTTGGTGATAAAAACTCTTTTGCTTTCAAATCGACGATAACTTTATCACAAACCAGTAGATCGAGCCGCAGGTTTGTTCCTAATTTAATGCCCTTATATCGAATCGTTATATTTTTTTGTCTTACAAACGGAATATTTCTTAAATGCAGTTCATGGCAAAGAGCCAGTTCATAAACAGATTCCAACAAACCGGGACCAAGTTCTTTATGTACTTCAATTGCAGCACCAATTACTTTACCGGAAATCTCATTCTCATGCATTTTAAATCCCCCCAATGAGTTAAAGATTGAAAATAGATATATTTTGTTTATAACGCGGAGATGCAAAGGCGCAGAGTTGCGCAGAGAAAAACGGTATTAATCTTGTATCTTTCTCTCAGCGAAACTCTGCGTCTCCGCGTTAATTTTTTTCCAAAAATTTCTTCCATACGCGTTTTGCAACCACCTGCGCCTCGTGGGCAATCCGCGCTTCATCGATGCTGGCAATAATTTTGTTTTGCATCACGATGTCGCCGTTGATGATGGTCGTGTCCACCTCAGCGTCTGCGATGCCGTAAAGAAAATGCCCCCAGAAATTCTCCCCTGTCAGCGGCGTTGGGGGAAAATAATCGACAAGTATCATGTCGGCATGCGCACCCACTTCGAGTCTACCGACTTTTTGTCCTGTGACACGCTCAAAAATTGCCGGGTTGTTTTCCAGTACCATCGTTTGAATTTCATTCCATCCAACCGTGCTCTTCTTTAAATCGTGTTTGTGCAACAGGTTGGCTGTGCGAATATCCGGGGCTAAATCGGGCGACATGCCGTCGGTGCCGAGTCCGAGCAGCACATCGCGTGCAAGAAAACCAAAGATATCGGTGCGGCCGACAGCGTTGTTCATGTTGGATTGCGGGTTGTGCACGACACTACTGCCGCTTTCCGCCAGGCTGTCTTTGTCGCCTTCGTTCAAATGAATGCAATGCACTGCGATTGATTTTGACCCGAGAATATCAAAGTGCCGCAAGCGCTCGATAACACCACGATTGTATTTCCGCAGGGATTCTCGCTGATCCGCCGCATCTTCCAATGTGTGAATGTGGCATCCGCTTGCCAGCGAGGCCGACAGAGCCGCAGCCTTTTCCAGGGTACTGTCTTCAAGGGTAAATGATGCATGCAGTCCAACGAGTCCATCGAATAAATGGTTCGCATTCTTGGCTTTTGCTTGCAGGCATTTTTTTATGTAACGCTCATTTTCTACGAGTCCCGCAGCTGCGATCGCTGCACCATCACGATCGGAGATTTCGTAACACAACGACGCCCGCAAGCCAAGCTGACTTAATGCCTCTTCCACACGGTCGAGGGAACCATCAACTGCATTCGGACTGGCATGGTGATCGATAACCGAAGTTACGCCTCGCTTCACTGCTGTAATTGCCGGGACAAGGGCGCTGTAGTAAACCGCGTCCAGATCGAGTGTTCGATCCAGTTTCCACCACAGCATCTCCAGAACATCGCTGAAATTAGCCGGACTGTCCTGCATGGCAATACCACGGGCAAAAGTGCTATAGGAGTGCATGTGGGCATTCACAAGGCCGGGCATGAGCAACCGACCATTGCCATTCAGGTGGGGAAGGGCCGGAAATCGGGCTTTTAAGACTTTTGCTTCACCGATAGCGGAAATTTTGTTATCTTGAATTACCAGAGCCGAATTTGAAAAGATGTTTTTTCCGGGTGTGTTTGTGAAGATGATGACGTTGTCGATGAGAAGTGACATGGCGCAAACCTTTCCCACGTGTGAGCAGTATGAACATTTCAGGGAGAATCATAGTAACGAATAATCAATATTTTAACAAGGTTTATTTGCTTCCCATGAAGCGATTTACGTTCGCTGTGATCGCTTTTCGGATGTGGTGAATTTCTTTTCGCTATCGGTGATGAACCGGTCTCTCAGCCTTTCTTTGCGATATTTGTTACGTTCCTGTGAAAGTTTTGTGAACTCTTTTGTTTAGTTTCAATCGTACATTTTAGACACCTGTATCAAACATAGCAGCTCTGATTATTGATTTTGATTTAAACCTTAAACGACTCATTAACGAAGCAAAGGCAAAACGTGAAAATACGTAAACCTGTTCGAGCTCTGCGCTTGCTTTTTGTTTTTTTGATTGGCTCTGCGCCTGTGTTGCAGGGAGGTGCGTGGACGCAGTCAAAAGGACATTTCTATTCGAAACTCACACTTATCAACCTCAATTCGACCCAACGGTTTGCCATAGACGGCAATCCAACCCGTGGTGAATTCGATGATCTCGCACTTTATTTTTATGGTGAGTACGGTATCACAGACAATTGGACAATTACGATTTCCAATCCGGTAAGCAAAAATTCAGTTGGGACTTACGGTTCATTCCGCGGGACGACGCGCAGTTTTTTCGCCGGCGATGTAGAAATTGGCTTGAAACGCAGCATTCTGAAAGGGCCAGTCGTGGTCTCTGCTGTTGTAGGTTCGAAAATTCCACTTTTTTATGAAACCGACGCCAAACCACCGCTCGGCACAGGAAAAACCGACCTTGATGCCAAACTGCTTGTCGGGACATCCTTTTATCCAATTCCCGCCTACATGACCGGCGATATTGGCTACCGCCATCGCAGCAGCCAGTTTGAAGATGAGATCAATTACAATTTTGAAGCCGGTTATACATTATTTAAAAAATATCTGGTACGTGGTGTTTTGAGTGGATTACGCTGCACGAAAAATACACTTGCTTCAATGAGCGATGACCAGTTTTCAACCGAACAGGAACAATACCGCGCCGGTGCAGGATTGATCTATTTATTGTCAAAAAACATCGAGTTTGATGTGACTTTTTTGAAAACCTATGCCGGAAGAAATTTTCCCCGGGCAACGGAAATATACTTCGGTGTTGCATTTAAAAAATGATAATTTTTACCTGCTGTTTACAGATAAACTGCTGCCATTAAACGCGAAAGTGAGATTTTGATGAAGCGACGAGAATTTATAAAAATCGGCATTGCCGGTTCGATGTATTATCTCATTCCCGGATTGGGTTTGACATCCTGTACAAAATCAATATATGACCCTCTTGACACACCCTTTGAACCTGATTTTTTTTCACCGGTTGATTTGGATGAGGCAGAAGGCGGTTTTTACGTTGAATACATTCGTGGTAAAAATTACCGGCCGACAGATTTAAGCCTCGATACCTGGCGTTTAACCGTGGCCGAGGAGCATGCGAGTTTAAGAACCCGTGAGATGAATTTCAATCTGGATGAAATTTTACAAGCGGTTTCTTCCCTTGCAAACGACCAACCCGGTATTGAACGTACCTTTTGCAATACTTTTCAATGCGTTGGCAATACACCGGGTGGACATCTCATCAGCAATGGTTATTTTACTGGTGTTCCGTTGGCTGATCTTTTCCACCAGATGGGATTTGATTTGAGCCAGAGTGATCTGCAGCGCATCTATTTCCGTTGCCATGACGGATACAGCACCAATCACAAATTGGCACGGGTTTTACAGGATGAACAGACACCAATTTATTTTGTTACCCGGTTTAACGGAATTCCACTCAGCGATCGTCGCGATGGTTCGATGAAGCACGGTTTTCCAGTGCGAATTGTTACGCAGGGCATGCTGGGCATGAAAAGTCCGAAAGCGCTGACAGAAATTCTGCTTTCCGACCGTGACGATATTGAAGGGTGGTGGGAAACCCGGCCGGCAAACCGCGCCTTCCCCAATCGTTTTTGGGCCGATGAACCCTATCTGAAAATTAATTCCAAAATTACCTCACCAGTGAATTATCAAAAGATTAAACCTGGAACGGATGTGCTGATTCATGGTGTTGCAATGAGCGGCCATGTTCCTGTGCAAAAGGTTGAAGTTGGCTACGCGAAAGCAAGCTCCCTGGAAAACATTACCTGGGCTGATGCACGAATTCGCGAAAAACCGACAAGCAGTGCACGACCAATTTATGACGATTCGGACGGCGTTGATTTTCAGGAAGCAGTAACCAACCTAAATGCTGATGTCTGGCCGGCGCCCCATGTCTGGTGTACCTGGGATTTGCCCTGGCGCACACCGGGACGGGAAGGCGATTATCTTCTCGTTGTTCGGGCGACTGATGCAAACGGTGTCATGCAACCTGCACACGAAACCATAGCGGAGAAAGCCGACGGCGAAAATGCGCAACATGTTTTAACAGTCAAGGTTGAGAAATGATGCAGAATTGCCTGGTTACAGGAGCCACGGGATTAATCGGATTCGAGCTGTGCAAACTTCTGCTGCAACATGGTGAGAACGTTATCGCACTCTCGCGGGACGCAGATCCGGTCAGATTGCAAAGTTTTCAAACAGCAACAAATTTCCACCTTTTATCCGGTGATATTACAGACCGAAAATTTACCAACGACATATTCCAGTGCTCAAAAATCGATTTTGTTTTTCACATGGCTGTGGAACGAACGTTTGCAAATTCAAATGATTCAGCATCATCTGATATCCAACAAACAGCGGCATACAAAACGA
>QQUM01000803.1 GCA_008501545.1 Calditrichota bacterium | reverse complement strand
CCTCACTTCGGTATGTTTAAAAATCATGCTGGCGAAGATTTAATCGATCAGCTTAAATTTATGGCTGATGAAGGATTTACCGCTTTTGAAGACAATGGAATGAAAAACCGCTCAGTGGAAACACAGGAAAAGAGTGCCAAAGAGCTTGCGAAAAGTGAAATGGCGATGGGTGTATTTGTCGCACACAAAATCTATTGGAAAGAACCCAATCTCGCCAATGGCGATGCTGAAAAGCGGGAGGAATTTTTAAGCCATATTCGGGAATCAGTAGAAGTTGCAAAACGTGTCAATGCTACGTGGATGACGGTTGTCCCAGGATTCGTTGATTTGCGCAAGAACATGGGCTATCAGACGGCAAACGTTGTTGAATCCTTGCGTCGTGCCAGCGAGATACTTGAACCGCACGATCTTGTCATGGTTTTAGAACCGCTGAACTTCTACAATCATCCCGGTCTGTTTTTAACCAAAATACCGCAAGCCTATGAAATTTGCCGCGCCGTTGGCAGCCCTGCCTGCAAGATATTGGATGATCTTTATAACCAACAGATTCAGGAAGGCAACCTGATTCCGAATATCAACCTGGCTTGGGAGGAAATAGCATACTTCCAAATCGGTGACAATCCCGGTCGTAAAGAGCCAACAACAGGTGAAATCAACTACAAAAATGTTTTCAAACATATACACGAAAAAGGCTTCACAGGCATTCTCGGCATGGAGCATGGAAACAGCCGCAAAGGTAAAGAAGGCGAACGTGCGGTCATTGATGCCTATCGGAAGTGTGATTTAGACTAATCCCAAATAGCAGAGAAAACAACGCGCCAATGTTGCGACGATTTATTAAGTTTTTCATTCCATTTCTTGCCGGAATCATTTTGTTTCCTTTTGGCAAAGATGCGATCGAAACCACTTCGACGGATACCTATTGCCAGTCTTGCCACGTGCATCCACAGGCAACGACAAGCTGGAAAAAAGGCCCTCACTTCGATACAAAAAGTGGCACTGTCGCACACTGCGTCGACTGCCACCTCCCCCCCGAAGGATTCGCGTACCTTCGAGAAAAAGCAAAAACCGGCACCCGTGATTTACTCTCTCATTGGTTTAAAGATCCTTCAGAATTCAATTGGGAACATGCCTCAACACGCGATGCTGCAATGGGACACGTATACAAAGCATCCTGCATCCACTGCCATCAAAACCTGTTTTCAAAAGGATTATCCGAGAAAGGCCGGGATGCCCACCTGCATTATTCCCGCAAAGAAAATGAGTTGCGATGCATCAACTGTCATCTCGAAACCGGGCACTATCATAAACCCGGAGTTGATATCACACAGCAAGAAGTTGAGCCGGGAACTGAAATTTACAGTGAGGCAACGGATATCGATTCTTTTGCAACATTCACCGAAAAAATACCTGGAACCACTATCGAATTTACCATGGTTGCCATCCCCGGTGGCGAATTTACACTTGGGAGCCCTGAAGATGAACCCGGTCGCCAAACAGATGAAGGGCCGCAACGCCGTGTCCGGATCGATTCAATGTGGATGGGAGAAACCGAAATTTCATGGCAGGAGTTTGATGCGTATTATCGTGCGACTTCTAAAGCAGGTCGTACGGAAGATCAGGTTGCACCAGATGGAAAATCAGTCGATGCAGTGAGCGGCCCAACACCCGCGTATGGTGATCCGAGTCAGGGATGGGGACGAGGAAAACGTCCGGCGATTACAATGACGTACTACGCTGCAGAACAGTATTGCCGCTGGCTTTCCGAAAAAACCGGTAAATCCTACCGTTTGCCAACTGAAGCAGAATGGGAATATGCCTGTCGGGCCGGCAGTGATGGATCTTATTTTTTCCCGGGTTCACCGGATGATTTCAACCAGAACAACTGGCTGAACAAGCTTTTCGGCAGCGATACAACCATCAACAATTATGTCATCTATCAAAACAACAGCCACGGACAAACTGCAGAAAGTCATCAATTAAAACCGAATCCATTTGGTTTGAAAAACATGCTGGGGAATGTGAAAGAATTTTGCAGTGACTGGTATGCGTCTGATACCTATGCAGAACTCACCGCTGATGCGGTCACACACAATCCACAGGGTCCGGAATCAGGAAAAGAGCATGTTGTGCGTGGTGGTTCATACAAAAGCAATGCAAGTGAGGTGAGAGTTGCCGACCGCGATAAAACAAACACCATAAGTTGGATGCGCACCGATCCACAACTACCCAAAAGTCTGTGGTGGTATTCGGACAATGCCGAAGTGGGTTTTCGGGTCGTATGTGAATACGATGCGATAATTTTAAAGCAGAGGAGTGTAAAATGAGCGATTTAAGCAGACGCAAGTTTCTTGAAGTAGGCGCTATGGCTGCCGCAGCCGGCGTTGTAATGGCAGGATGTGAAACGCAAAAAAGAAAGCAAGTAGATCACGTTACTTTTCTCGATCAGGCAGTTGATGGTCCCCCGCTCAAAGCCGGATTAATAGGCTGCGGTGGCCGGGGAACCGGTGCAGCGATCAATTTTCTTTCAGCAGGCCCCAATCTGCAACTCGTCGCGATGGCAGATGTGTTTGAAGACCGTATCGCAAGCAGCAGAGCAAAAATCAAGGAAAATGTGCAGGTTGAAGTGGCCGATGAGAAATGCTTTGTCGGTTTTGACGCTTACAAAAAAGTGTTGGAAGCCGATGTAGATGTCGTCATCTTAGCGACACCACCGCATTTTCGCCCTGAACAGTTTGAGGCTGCGGTGGAAGCGAAAAAGAATGTTTTCATGGAAAAACCCGTTGCCGTCGATCCCGTTGGGGCGAGAAAAATTATTGCTGCATCCAAGCGGGCAGAAGCCCTTGGTCTGACCATTGGTACCGGAACCCAACGGCGCCACCAACGAAATTATCAGGCCTGCTACGAACAAATCGCCAGCGGCATCATCGGAGATATCGTCTCGGCAAACTGCTATTGGAATCAGTCACAACTGTGGTACCGTACCCGCAAATCCGGCTGGTCTGATATGGAATACATGATTCGCGATTGGGTCAACTGGGCCTGGCTATCCGGCGACCATATTGTTGAGCAGCACGTGCACAATATCGATGTCATTCATTGGTTTACCGGCAAGCTGCCAGTTGAAGCTGTTGGCTTTGGTGCCCGGCACCGCCGCGTGACCGGTGATCAATACGATTTCTTCAGCGTCGATTATGTCTATGATAATGACATGCATGTGCACAGCATGTGCCGGCAAATCGACGGATGCGTGAACAGTGTATCTGAATTCATCCAGGGCACAAACGGCTACTCCAATTGCCGTGATGAGATATTTGACGAAAAAGGCAACCGCATTTGGACGTACAAATATCCGCTCGATGAAGAAGGTAAAGAAACATCACGCGTGAAAATTTCGCCTTACTTGCAGGAACATATCGACCTGGTGACGGCCATCCGGCAGAACCAGCCTTATGTCGAAGCGGAGCAAACAGCAAATTCAACCCTCGTGGCAATAATGGGAAGAATTTCTGCCTACACCGGCAAGAAAGTGACATGGGAAGAAATGATGAGTTCAGACGTGCAATTGGGTCCAAAGACCTACGCAATGGGTCCGGTGGATATGCAAGTTGAAATCCCTGTACCCGGTGAGTCCAAAGCGTAATACGAATCATTTGTGCAAAAACTATTTGTTGTTGAAAATTATACATGTGGAGAATTGGTTTCATGCAAAAGAAAGATACATCGCAAGTTGAATCAGGGAAAATGTCCCGCCGAACTTTTCTGACAACGAGTACGGTTGCCGCAACGGCTTTTGCAGTCGTTCCACGGCATGTACTCGGTGGGCCGGGATTTGTCGCACCGAGCGACCGCCTCAACATTGCATGCGTTGGTGTGCAGGGGAAAGGCCATTCGGACATCCGTTCCGTCAGTCCGGGCAATAATATTGTCGCGCTTTGCGAAGTCGATGAAGATCGCACCGCAAAGCTTTTCGAACGGGCCAAAGAAGATGATTTGCAATGGTACGAACAATTGAAAAAAGCCAAAATTTATACCGATTGGCGCATCATGCTGAAGCATGAAAAAGACATCGATGCAGTGACGGTGAGTACACCGGACCATAGCCATGCACCGGTGGCCATTCAGGCAATGAAATTAGGCAAACATTGCTTCGTGCAAAAACCATTGACACACACGATTTACGAAGCCCGCCGAATGGCGCAAATTGCAAAAGAAATGAAAGTAAAAACCCAAATGGGCAACCAGGGCCATTCAAAAGAAGGGACTCGACTGATCAATGAGTGGATTTGGGACGGCGCACTCGGTGATGTAAAAGAGGTTTACTGCTGGACAAACCGCCCAATCTGGCCACAAAACATCGAAAAACCCAAAGAAATCCCCTCGGTTCCACCAACGCTGAACTGGAATGCCTGGGTTGGCCCTGCCGACTGGCGCGTCTACCATCCGGCATACCATCCCTTTGCATGGCGTGGATGGTGGGAATTCGGAACCGGTGCTCTCGGCGATATGGGTGCGCACATTTTCGATCAACCGTACTGGGCACTCAAATTAAAAGATGCAGCAACCGTGCAAGCCAGCTGTTCAAAATACAATGAGCAGACCTATCCAATGTCCTCGATGGTTACCTACTCCTTCCCCGAGAGAGAAAATATGCCGGCCTGCAAATTAACCTGGCTCGATGGCGGTTTGCAACCACCACGACCGGAAGAACTGGAACCTGGTCGCAAGCTCGGTGATGGCGGTGGCGGTATGTTGTTTATCGGGACAAAAGGCAAGCTCATGGCTGGAACTTACGGTAGCAGCCCGCGCATCATTCCGGAAACAAAAATGCAGGAGTACAAGCGTCCGCCCAAGACAATTCCCCGTTCTCCCGGTATCCATGAAGAATGGATCGAAGCCATTAAGGAGGATAAAGAAACCACGAGCAATTTCGAATATGCAGGTCGTTTGACAGAAACCATGCTTCTGGGTAATGTTGCCATTAAAATGAACAAGAGCAACCAGGTTCTGCAATGGGACGGCCCGAATCTGCGCTTCTCCAACAGCGAAGAAGCGACCGCTCTCGTAACAAAAGAATACCGTAAAGGATTTGAGCTGGAAGGTTAACCTGCGAGGCAAGGTTTTTTTAAAAACCGATAAATTTATTGCAGTTACGAAGATCGATCAGGGGTAATTCCCTGGTCGATCTTTGTGTGATGTAGTGTAAAAAACACATAAGAAATAAAACTTAGCCAGGTGCGACGCACTTCTTTCC
>QQUM01000197.1 GCA_008501545.1 Calditrichota bacterium | reverse complement strand
CGGCACGCGACCGGATTTGCAGAGCGCCGGACAAGTCAACGTTGCCATTCAATTCGTCGTTGACCGCGATGGCACGATCCACCGCCTGATGCCGGAGACCTGGATGGCACGCCACTGCATTGGCATAAATTACAATTCAATCGGTGTTGAAAATATTGGCGGGCAACACGGCCAGGATGCTCTGACGGATGCGCAAATTCATGCCAATATTCAACTGGTCAAGTATTTACTGCAAAAATACCAATCGATTGACTATCTCATTGGCCATTACGAATACCAATATTTCGAAGGCCACCCGTTGTGGCGTGAAGTCGATGCATCCTACCGGACAGAAAAAATCGATCCCGGCCATCGATTTATGCAAGCTGTGCGCGATGGTGTTGGCCGGAGGAAAGTGAAGGGCGTGAAGGCGATTCAATGGGAAATTGCTGATTTGAACACGAAGTGAAGTTTAGTAGAGTTGCCAGGCACTTGAAAGCCCCTGGCAACTTCTGTTTTACCGCAACCGGGTGATCTTTTTCACAACGCGCTCGCCGTTCGTTACTGCAACAATAAAATAAAGCCCAACCGCCCACTGTGTGCAGTCAAATTCGACGAATTGTTCTGCATTCTTTTTGGAAAAAACAGTCTTGTCTGAAATCATCCTGCCGCGAATATCGTGCACCGTCAGTCTTACTTTTTCACCTGTTTTCACATGGATACCTACTCGAAATTTTTCCTTTGCCGGATTCGGAAATGGGGCAGTAATTTGAAAAATGTCCGCTGTAAACGACGCATTCTGATTCTCAAACACACCGGTTGTAGCGTTTGAAAAGCCCGGTGTGGATGATTCGAAGAAATCCCACTTGTCACCGCCATCTGCCACACGTCCGAGCGAAACATTCGCCCATAATGGACCGAAGGAAAGTGAGTCGATCACGAAATTCCCTTCGGTTGTCGGTGCATACAATCCGAGAAATTCGCCATTGCGACTGATTTTGAAGTTGGCGTGCAGCGGACCCTGGCTGCCGTCTTCATCCGCCCAGATGAGCAAGAAGCCGCCGGCTTCAATGCTGGTATCCGGCAGCATCCATTTTGTGTGGTTCTCCGGATTGTCGGAAAGGAACATACCGGATAAATTCACGCTGCTGTCTGCCGGATTGTACAGCTCAAGCCAGTCGTCAAATTCGCCGGCTTCGTCGACTAGGGCGGAATCGTTGGCGGCCATGAATTCATTAATCACAATGGGATAGGTGATGTCCTCGTCAGTGGCGAATAGCTGCACTGGATCGCCGGGGGCATCTTTGGGAAATAGACTCCAGGCTCCTGCGGTTCCCTTCGCACGTAAAAAAAAACGCATACTTTCATTTTTCTGCAAAGCAGGCAATTGAGCTGACCAAATAACTTCTCCCGCACCCGCCTGACTTTGATCGGCATCACGTGCAAGATTTAACACCTGACGCACACCCTCGTTAATTTGATACACACACTCAACATCGTCGATTGCATCGTTGCTCGTGACTGTGCAGCTTATTTTAACCTGTTCACCGATGACCGGGAATTCATTGGAAACCGTCAAATCGAGAATCTGCAGTGGCAGCGGGCCGGTACGCAACTGGCTTCGTGCCGTCGCAATACGGCGATCAATATAATCGTAAATTCCATATTTTACATGCCTGCCGGAAGCGGCCGTCAGCGCGTTCTCCCAATCGCCGTTGTAGGTAAAATTATACGGTGGCAGTGAATAAAAAGGATCGATCTGCACGAACAGCCTTGCTTCAGTATGCCAGGATTCCAAATAGATTGCTTGATCGGCTTTTCGAAAAATGCCATTGATAAATTCATCGATCGAGTGCGAATACAGGTTTTTATACGCCGGGATCGCCAGAAGGCGTGTGACGAGAGGACGTGGCTCACGCTCGTTGCCAAATTCATAAATATTTCGCGCAGCCCAGTCGATATTGAACCAGTCAATACCGTAGGTATTGTCGTAATCGTAAGGGATAAATTCAAACTTATCCGAGCGCAGGTTGTGGTAAACGTAGAAATTGTTTTTGTTGAACCAGTAATCGTCCCACATACCGACCAATGTGTTGAGGGCAAGAAATCGCATAAACATGGGGACATTAAAAACTTCTTCGATGCGTTGCGCGAACGTCCGATCGTCCGCGTAATTGATGAATTCAATGAAGTTTTTCAGATCGCTGTAGTCGTCAGCGGCCTTGTTGGTTTTGAGATCATACGTACGACGGCCACCGCTCACTTCCTTATAATTGTTTTGGTCCGGAATTGTCAGATCTGCCGGCCACAAACATTTGTATAGATTGCCCATAGGCCCATCGAAGCGCGCTTTTACAAATTCATCGTCGATGTGTTCGACCAGCACATAAAGCCCGTAATAATTGTTGTTGATAAACAATGCGGCATAGGTGCTTCGGCTTGCAGGAATCTCTGCCAGTTCAAACAATTTCCAGCTGATCATTGAACGCAAAATGGAAGGATCGTTGTGCTCGCCGTTAATATTGAGTTTTTCGAGACCGTAAAAATCACGGCCTTTAACAAATTCGTTGATATCGACCTTGAAGGATCGTTTGTGCGAGCCGCGGGAGGTGTTCCCGCGCAATCGGAAGCCGACATTTTCTAATGTATCCCCGGTTATTTCATTATTCTTGAAAAGCATTGTTGCAGTGAACAGGCTGTCGCTGTCTTCATTTTCTTCTGCGAGAATGTAAGCGAGGTAGTCCGGTCGAATCTGAATACGAATTTCAGCGACACCGGCTGCCGCGAATATTTTTTCGCTTTCTTCGAAATAACGATTTTGTGCAGCTGATGGGGTATTCAGAAGGAGTAAAAAGAAGAAACTTCCGGCAATGATCAACAGTTGGAGATATCTATTTTTCATAAATTTACCTGTTTTCCATTTGATTTAAAACTAATGCTGCCGCTACGATGCCTGCGGTTTCACTGCGCAATCGAGTTGATCCAAGATGCAAAAAATGACAGCCGGATTCAATTGCTTTTTCAAGCTCGGTTTCAGAGAATCCACCCTCGGGCCCGATAAGCAGGAGACCCGAATGAGCATTCGACACAGTGGTCGTTTTTGACCATGTTGCAGCCTTCGCAGGAATCGGCGCATGGGCGATAATGGTGATATCAAACTGCTGGGTTGTGCCGAGAATGTCATCAAAGGAACGGAGTTCATTTAATGCAGGAAGGCGGCTACGGCCCGATTGTTTCATGGCTGTGAGCAGGATTTTCTGCCAGCGTTCGGTCTTTATCTTGTTGGGAAAAATTTCTGTGAACTGCGTTTGCATCGGCCAAATTTCCCCGGCACCGATTTCAACAGCTTTCTCAAGAAACCATTCAAAGCGGTTGAGTTTCGGGACGGCTTGGGCGATGGTGAGCTTGAATTTGGGTTCGCCCATTTCCATCGTCATATTCTGGATCGTGAGAATCGACTGGTGCTTTTCGATTGAGTTAATTTCACATTCGAAGGTCCGGCCATCACCAGTTGTGGCGAAAACCCGGTCGCCCACTTGATGGCGCAGGACTTTGAAAAGATGGCGGTGCTCTTCATCTTTCAGAATCAGTCGCTGACCTGTGTGAGGGTGTTTCGCTAGCGCGCACTGCAATGGAGGAATATAAAAAAATTCGTTACGCGGCATTGTATTTCATCTTTTAAAAATGGTATCCAACAATTTCACTAATCTACACTAATTTTTTAGTCCAAATAAACTTAGATGAAAAATTGGCCATTCGCAATATTCGTGTGATTAGTGGACAAAATTCTCTTTCCGCTCGACTTAAACCGAGCGGAAAACACTGAATAAGTTCACCCCATTCTCTAAACAGAGCGAATAAATTTAAAATATTACATGAAAAATGCACACGTTTTCCTGATTTACCAGGTAATATTCTTGTCCTCGATTTCGCTTCGAAAGCAATTAAAAAATTTCAAACTTTATCCTTGCAAAAAACTTTGGAAATGTTAAAGTAAGTAATCACTTACATAAAAGGAGAATCCTGTGCCACGGGTCGCAACAAAAAAAAATGATATTCTCCATGCCGCATTGGCCCTGTTTATGAAAAAAGGAATTCGAGCGACGACGACAAAAGATATCGCCAGGCGTGCGAATATTTCCGAAGGCACAATTTATCGTCATTTTCTCAGCAAGGATGAGCTGGCGAATGAGGTCTTTGAAAAAACAAGCCAGGTCCTTTATCTTTTTTTAAAGGATAGATTGGCCCTTTGCACAACGCCGCGAGAACGTCTTGATTGTTATGTGCGCAGCCTTTTTGATTTTGCCCGAAAAGATCATAAAAAATACAGTTTTCTTTTTGCTGCCCACCAAACAGAGCTGCGACGCCAGACCCGGAAGAAGACGAAACATATGGATCTGTTAGTGGAAATCATTATGCAAGGGCAGATGTATGGTGCTTTCCGCGCTGTTGATCGGCACCTGGCCGCAACGATGGTTCTTGGAACGATCACACAAACGATTTTTTATTTGAAGAACGGCGATATCAGAGTAAATTTTGCAGATATTGTGCCTGAAGTGCAAGCAAGTTGTTTAAAAATTTTGAATTAATAAATCACAAAATCATGTGGTTCCGGTTGGAGAGAGCTGGGTGACGAAAAGCGTATTTTCGGATTGACTTACAGCAAAACTGAATTTTGGAATCCACACGTACCAAACAAGTAATGGGAGATAAAAATGGCGTATATTATTGCCCAACCCTGTGTCGATGTCAGAGACCGTGCATGCGTTGATGTGTGTCCTGTCGATTGTATCTATGAAGTTGAAGATACCCAATTGAGTGAAGGCGATGAAGCTTATAAAGCGATGTTGTATATCCATCCTGAAGAATGCATCGATTGTGGTGCCTGCGAACCGGAATGCCCCGTCGAAGCAATTTTTCCGGAAGATGAAGTGCCGGAACAATGGGAAGATTATATCAACTTCAATTATAAAGCGTTCGGTGTTGAGCAGTAATGCCAACCCATTGATCGTGGAATATTTATGGAAAGTTTGCATAAAACACCCGTGCAAACTTTCCTTTTTTCAGACTGGATTCGTATCCTGTTCGCCGCTGTCGTTTTAAGTTAACGATGCCTGTGGGTCTGCCAATCTTTTTTACGAAAAGATATGAAAACTCCCATTAAACATATTGTCCTGCCACTTGGTATCACACTCCTGTGCCTGATTGCAACCATTTCCAGTTTAAATCGTGCTGCACTTCCATTTGAAACATCGACAGATGCAAATAAACCACTCCATATAA
>QQUM01000302.1 GCA_008501545.1 Calditrichota bacterium | reverse complement strand
GCAACGTCTCGCAATTGCTGGCCGAGAACAAGTGGTTTCGCATGCACGAGGAGCTGGGTACCAATCCTGGGTTCTACTACCTCTGGGACGGGATCGACCAGGAGGATAAGTCATGAGCTTCAATCCACATGTGCCAGGCCTGCCGCGATCCGGCCGAGAAAAGCAGCTTTGTCCGCTTCCTCCAGCTGGCGATTTAGGATAGTCAGGCGTTGCATCTTTTTCTTTTGCGCCATGGCTTGCTTGATGAAAACCGGGAGAACGGCGATATTTTCCGGAGATTTTGTGACGACGCATGCAAAATCCGCCCGGTTTGCCTCAAATCCTTTTTCAGATTGCGACGGAGGAAAAAAATATATTACTGCCGGATGATCTTTCAATGGGATGTTTTGAAGTTGACTTCGAAGTTTTTCTACTGCAACGGCTTCATCAAGGATGAGAAGATCGAAGGATCTGAGTTCAAAATCAAAAACGCTTGTGTAGGGAGTTGTAAATGAAATTTCTATGTCACTCTCAAATTTGACCAGGCGAAGTTTCAGCTCCCGGGCAAAGTTTGGATCTTCTTGTGAAATTAGCGTTTTCATGCAATATACCGAAGGTAGTCAGTTTGTGTAAGCAAGAATATTGTTGATGACGCATCATGCTTTATTTGATGTAATCGGTCTGCAATTACAAACGTTGAAGATTATCGCCTTCAACTTCTTAAATCTTAAAAGTGTTTAGATATTGGAATAGTCGAAACGAAGTCCGCGGGAATACGCATCAAAGTCACAACAAAATACTTTTCAAATGCCGAATATCTTTCTATCTTTATGCACGATAGAAAAACGAAAGGATGAATCATGCGCACACTTCGCAATTTTGTTAAATTCTTTGTTCCCGTATGTCTGTTGTTTTTTTCGCTCACACATCTCAATGCGAATTCGGATGAAAAGAAGGATAGTGAGGATAAAAAGGATGGTTTTCAGTTCACTCCAGTAATTGAGCTGCAATGTACACCGGTCAAAAACCAGGCACGAACCGGCACTTGTTGGAGTTTTGCCACGACTTCATTTGTCGAAGCGGAACTTATGCGGATGAAAAAAGGCAGTCTGGATTTATCTGAAATGTTCAATGTCCGCCATACCTACCCGCTCAAAGCCCGAAATTATGTGCGGTTGCACGGTAATGCGACATTAGGCCAGGGCAGCCTCTTCCAGGATGCTTTGCGCGTCATTAGCCAGCAGGGATTCGTGCCGGAATCCGCTTATTCCGGACAGGTTATTGATGAAAAACACCATAACCATAGCGAACTATTTACCGGATTAAACGGTTTTCTAGATAGCATTATTAAAACAAGAAAACTGACACCTGTCTGGCCGCAAGCCGTTGAATCTCTGCTGGATACCTATCTTGGGCCGTTACCAGGTGAATTTACATACGAGGGCAAAAAATATACGGCTAAGTCATTCGCAGAAAAAACCGGTTTTAATCCCGGTGACTATGTCGAACTGACCTCTTACACGCACCACCCGTTCTATAGCCAATTCGCTTTGGAAATTCCCGATAACTGGGCCCGCAATCAATCGCACAACGTGCCTTTGGACGAGCTTGTGGACGTCCTGGAAAATGCCCTGGAACGGGGCTATACGGTTGGCTGGGACGGCGATACCAGTGAGCGAAGTTTCATACACAAAAAAGGCGTCGCTTTCCTGCCGCTCAAGGAATGGGATGATCGTACAAAAGAAGAACGGAACACCATCGGTGATGCGCCGGAAGCAGAAAAGGATGTCACGCAGTCGATGCGCCAACGTTATTTTGATAATTACACATCGAAAGATGATCATTTGATGCATATTACGGGTATTGCAAAAGATCAAAACGGAACCAAATATTATATAACCAAGAACTCCTGGGGTGAGAAGGAAAGCAAATACGATGGTTTCCTGCACATGTCTGAGTCATATGTGAGGGCAAAAACCGTCTCGATTTTAGTGCACAAGGATGCTATCCCCGACAATTTAATGAAAAAATTGAATTTTAAATAGTGCAGGGACATTCCGAAATATTTTAAGTTTTGCCGTACAATATTCATTTTGATTTGATCAAACGACAATCTGAGAAATAGTTTTTGAGTATAAAATGAACAAATTATCCACTCCTCTTCTGCAAATTTCCAACTGGGACGTTGAGATGACGAAACGTCCTTCTCTGCAAACTGAACGCTTGCTTTTGCGACCATTCACAATGCAGGACGCACCGGTCGTGCAGAAATTGGCAAACTGCAAACAAGTAACCGCAACAACACTGCAATTGCCCTATCCTTATGAACTTCCCCACGCGGAGGAGTGGATTCAAACGCATGAAACCTTGTACAAGGACAGACAACAGGTTGTTTTCGCAATCACTTTGCTGGATAAAGGGAATTTGGTAGGTGCAATTGGCATGCGTACGGACAAAGTCCATGAAAATGCTGAGATAGGATATTGGGTTGGTGTAGATTTTTGGAACAAGGGTTTCGCAACCGAAGCTGCCCGTGCAGTGGTTGAATTTGCCTTTAGCAAAATGGAACTAAACCGTATTTTCGCGCATTTCATGGTACACAATCCGGCATCGGGCAAAGTGATGAAAAAATTGGGAATGCAGTTCGATGGCATCATGCGGGAACACGTGAAAAAAAATGGTGAATTCGTCGACCTGCATTTGTATTCCATTCTCAGAAAAGAATGGCAGCAACAATTAATAAAGTAAGATGATAAGCAGGATAACAATCTTGTATCCGTATGCGAATTCCAGCAATTCCAAAGGCTTTTTCTCAATCCCCGATGAATTATAAAATGTAATTTCAACCCATAATCACTCCCAATATTTTATTCACCTTCTTGGTAGCATCCACAAAAAATACTAGAGCATAAAATGGAAAAAAATAAAATTACCTTGCCATATCTTCATGAAAAAAAATCCAGGGGTGTGCCAATCACCATGCTTACGGCCTACGATTATCCCGGGGCTAAACAGGTTGATCTGGCAGGTATCGATATGATTCTTGTTGGTGATTCGCTTGCTATGGTCGTTCTCGGTTACGATAGCACAGTTCATGTGACCATGGAAGATATGTTGCACCACTGCAAAGCTGTAAACCGGGGGGCACGGCGGGCTTTTCTTGTCGGCGACATGCCATTTCTTTCCTATCAGGCCGATGTGCGTGATGCGGTATACAACGCAGGACGGTTCATCCAGGAAGCGGGAATGGATGCGGTAAAACTGGAGGGTGGCAAAGAGCGTGCAACTGTGATTCGTGCCATCAGTGAGGCAGGTATTCCCGTTGTAGGCCATTTGGGATTAACACCGCAATCGCATACAAAATTGGGGGGATACAAAGTGCAAAGCAAAACAGCAGAGGGTGCCAATCTGCTGCTGGAAAATGCGCTGGCCATTGAGCAGGCGGGGTGCTCCTTCCTGGTTTTCGAGATGGTGCCTGCCCGCATTGCTGAATATATCTCGAAAAAACTTACGATTCCAACTATCGGAATCGGCGCAGGCAATGGCTGTGACGGGCAGGTGCTGGTTTATCACGACATGCTCGGCATCAATAGTGAATTCAATCCGAAATTTCTAAAACAATTTGCTTCACTGGGTAAAGACGCATCGGCAGCAATTAAAGATTATTCTGTCGCTGTCGAATCACGCGCATATCCTGCGGTAGAACATAGTTTCATGATAAATGAAGAAGAGTATGCAGCTTTCATGGCTATGCAGGATGAGTGAAAAGTTAAAGATTACCCTATTTGGAA
Organism: Calditrichota bacterium; assembly: GCA_008501545.1. GTDB lineage: Bacteria > Zhuqueibacterota > Zhuqueibacteria > Zhuqueibacterales > Geothermadaptataceae > Bioreactorimicrobium. Next base: position 1,499 of record QQUM01000302.1, on the reverse strand, counting down.
CGGGTGCCATGGCTTGCCTGTTCGCTGCACGGCTGCATCAATATCGGCACAGGATTGAGAACGCGTATTTCATCCGGATGTTTGGACACTGGCAGGCGCAAATCGATGCAATTATGAAGAATGGCCTGCAATTCATCGAGCAGGATGGCCGTTCTTTACATGTGAATGTGCCGATAGCGCATGAAATTTCTGACGTTGGACAAACGGCGATTGCTGTTGTTTGTGTGAAAAGTTACCAGACCGAAGCTACAGCAAAAGAAATTGCCCGAACATTTCGTCCGGATGGCATCGCTGTAACTTTGCAAAATGGATTTGGAAATGATGCCATTCTGGAGCGGGTACTCGGGCCCCACCGGTCTGCATGCGCGATTACAACCCAGGGCGCTGCATTATCAGCACCCGGTGTTTTAAAATATGCAGGTGGGGGCGAAACAATTTTTTCACCTCATCCGAACAAAATGTCTTTATTAACCCGCCTAATTCAAATTTTAAATGCGTCTTCAATCCCAGCCAGATTTTCTGATGAGTTCCAAATTTCAGCCTGGAAAAAATTGATTGTGAACGCAGCAATAAATCCATTGACAGCCCTGAGCGGTGTGCGAAATGGCGCATTGCCTGAAAACGACGCTTACCGGATTTTGATGAAAAACATCGTTGATGAAGCCGTGCAGGTCGCTGCATTGCATGACGTGATTCTTCGTGCTGACAAAATGTTCGAAGAAGTCATTGAAGTATGTCGGGCTACACGGGAGAATCGGTCATCAATGCTGCAGGATGTGAGCAATGGCCGACCAACGGAAATTGAAGCGATAAATGGGGCCATTGTGCGCATGGGTGAAAATGGTGGAATCCGAACGCCGGTGCATCGTGCTTTGCTCAAGTTAATGCGCCACCCGCGACACTATTCTGCAGAAGTGTTACTGGTCGAGCTCCTTTCAGCAGCACGTTTGTCGTGATAAAAAATGTCGAACTTCAACTGCAATTATGTGATTTTATGGAGAAATTAAATGCTTGTCACTGAAAATATTCAGGAAATTCGTGCGCTGCGCTGGAAGGACAGCAATGATACATGGGGGCTGGTGCCGACGATGGGATTTTTGCATGAAGGCCATCTCTCCCTGGTGCGACAGGCACGACAGGAAAATAATCGTGTTGGCGTGAGTATCTTTGTGAATCCAATTCAATTTAACCGGAAGCGTGATTTTCAGACCTATCCCATCGACAGGCAAAGAGACTGTGAATTACTAAAGGAGGAAGGCGTCGATGCTGTCTGGATGCCGAAAGCCGGGCAGATTTATTCGAAGGAATTTCAAACCTACATCGAGGTAACCGGAATTACACAATTTCTGGAGGGTGCGGCACGGCCGGGACCTTTTCGCGGTGTGGCAACAATTGTCGCCATCTTGTTTAACGTTTTTCAACCAACACGTGCCTACTTCGGACAAAAAGATGCACAACAAGTCGCTGTTATTCGCCGCCTGATCGAAGATCTGAAATTT
>QQUM01000359.1 GCA_008501545.1 Calditrichota bacterium | reverse complement strand
TGAGGAAATGCTGTCCAAGGATGAACGTGAGTTGTTGATTTATCTGGGCATGGTCGTTTGGAAAATCATGACGAAATTTTATGGCCCACTCCCGAAAATTACCAACGAAACACTCGAAGCTGCTGAAGACCGGAATATCCAAATGCTGGAATATCTTGAAGGTGAGCCGGATGAGGATTTTATCAATACTGTGAGTATGTTGATCGAAAACTATAACCAGTCTGAGATTTTACGCTATGTCGTCGAAGCAATCATTGAGGACGATGACGACGCTGTATATATCAGTGGTGAGGCAAAAGGGATTATGCTCTTGTGTATCAAAACAGTCATCGATACATTTGATTCGGTGAAGGTCGATCTGCAGAGTTCATGAATTCGGCCTTGGCCGAAGGTACTCAAAAGCCGGGCTGTTGAATTTTATCCAGGAAGAAGTCCATGGTTGAAAATGTATTGTCACAAGCGAACTGAGTTCGTGACATGATACGCAGATTACACATTCTGGTTTTTCTTTCGCTTGCATGCCCGTTTTTCACGCACTGCCAAAAAGTGAAAAACATTGCGCAAGGTCAAAAACGGTTGGAATATGTCCACGCGCCGAAAATGCGACTGCTTATCCCCACCTCTGTTTACCTGCCACAAAATTATTATGATTCTGACTCCGACGCAGCAAACGGCAAGCGTTACCCGGTTGTTATCATGCTGCACGGCTTTGGCGGGGACCATGCACAGTGGTCCCGCATCACGGATCTGAGAAAATTAGCTGACAAATCGGAAACGATCATTGTCTGCCCGGATGGCGGATACGATTCCTGGTATTTTGACTCGACGAGTGATACAAAGGATTTTTATTATGAGCGCCATATTATTAATGAAGTGATCACGCACATCGACACCACTTATCGAACGCTTGGCGCAAAGGCACGCGCCATTACCGGATTGAGTATGGGCGGGCACGGTGCGCTGCGCTTTATCTCACTTTATCCGGACAGTTTTGTAGCCGCAAGCAGTCTGAGCGGAATTTTGGATTTGCGCGCCTTTCCTTTGAGCTGGAATATCTCCCAAAAGATCGGCCCAATCAGGAAGTTTCCCACACGCTGGAAGCTGAACAGCTGTGTAAATTTAGTTACCCGCTTGAAGGGAGAGAAAAAGGGGATTCTGGTTGACTGCGGCACGGAAGATTTTGCCCTTGCGGTGAATCGGGCCTACCGCGATTCCACAGCAGTGCATCATGTGAAAATTTCATACAGGGAAGAGAGTGGCGGGCATACTTCCGAGTTTTGGAAGGATCACATCGATGAACATTTTGAGTTTCTGCAAAATTATTTCCCACCCGCAAAAGATTGACAACTTCGTCAAAAACCCTCTCGAATTTAGTTGCGATTCTACCACCTGTTCTTATTTTAATGAGCTTAGCATATGTTGGCATTTTAAAAAAGCTGGCGAAGAGTAGAAGCTGAACTGCACTTCCATTGAAGCAGGGAGAATTTTTATGAAATTGAAGCTGCACTGGAAAATTATTATTGGTATGGTATTGGGGCTCATCTACGGCATCGTTGCGGCGATGAATGGATGGGGGCATTTCACAGCCTTTTGGGTCGCTCCATTCGGAACAATTTTTATTAATTTGCTCAAATTAATTGCCATCCCCCTGGTGCTGGGAAGTCTCGTCACCGGTGTGGCGTCCCTCTCCGACTTGAGAAAACTGTCACGCATCGGCGGCAAAACCATCGCCATATATATTTCCACGACAGCTATCGCGGTTACCATCGGCCTTGTGGTTGTGAATTTTACCAAGCCGGGAAAAAGTGTGCCTGAGGACATGCGCACAAAATTACAGGAGACCTACCAGCAGGATGTTGCGGCCAGTGAAACTTCAGCATCGCAGGTAAAAGAACGGGGCCCTTTGCAACCACTCGTCGATATGATTCCCGATAATTTTTTTGGTTCTGCAGCAAGCAACCGCAACATGCTGCAAGTTGTCTTCTTCGCCATATTTTTAGGTATCGCAATTGTGCAACTCCCTTCAGAAAACACAAAAGTTTTTCTGGGATTTTTTGAAGGCCTGAATGATACAATCATTAAAATGGTTGACAATATCATGCTTATGGCCCCCTACGGTGTTTTTGCGCTGATCGCTGACACGATAAATGTGATCGCCAAGGATAATTTGGGCCAGGTAATCGAGCTCTTAAGTGCACTCGGCTTTTATTGCCTGGTCGTGATGTTCGGCTTGATGATTCAGACGTTGGTCACCTACCCGAGCTTGCTGAAGATATTTTCAAAAATGTCTGTCATTGATTTTTTTAAAGGAATCGCTCCGGCACAATTGCTGGCCTTTAGTACCAGTTCCAGCGGCGCTACTTTGCCGGTTACAATGGAACGCTGCGAACAAAATTTGGGTGTATCTGAAGAAGTTTCCTCTTTTGTTCTGCCACTTGGGGCGACGATAAACATGGATGGTACAGCCCTTTATCAGGCAGTCGCGGCAGTTTTTATTTCGCAGGCACTTGGTATGAGTCTGGGAATAGGTGATCAATTAACGATCATCCTTACCGCTGTTCTCGCCTCGATCGGTACGGCTGCTGTGCCAGGTGCAGGCATCATTATGCTCGTTATTATTCTTGAGGCGATTAACGTACCGAGTGCAGGTATTGCGCTGATTCTCGGTGTCGATCGGATTTTGGACATGATGCGAACTGTGACGAACATCACGGGTGATTCTTCTGTGGCTGTTTCGGTTGCTGCTACGGAGGGCCAGCTTGGAGAGGTGAACCTTGACAATGATTAAATTTCTGTTCGCTGATTAATTTATGGTTGGGTTTTTGAATCAACTAAATTGTACAAAATTAATAGGAGGAATGAATGCGTTCTTATTTTAACACAACAAAAAGAAATCAGTATTTAGGAGCGCTGCTTATGTTGGTGGTGTGGTTGCTGTTGCTGTCACAAACTTCAGTCGCACAAAATGTCCTAACGTCGCAGGACTACTTAAAATTGAAGCAAGTCTCGAGTGCAAGCATGAGTCCTGATGGCAATCACATCGCTTATACCATCTCGGTACGTCGGGATGCGTCAGATAAACCTGGCGCTTCTTATCGGGAATTATGGGTTTATGATGTGAAAGCGAAAAAATCTATTCCTTTCATCACAGGAAAAGTTTCGATTCGCAGCGTTGAATGGAAGCCGGATGGCAGTGACATCAGCTTTTTAACCCGTCGCGATGGCAACCGGTTTACGCAACTTTATGTTATTCCTCTCAACGGTGGTGAAGCGCGTGCGATAACCGACTTTGACTATTCGGTTCTTTCGTATGAATGGCACCCCGACGGGAATCAAATTGCTTTCACAGCCACGGAACCGGAGTCCAAACGACAGAAGGTGCTCGGAAAAAAAGGGTATGACTTCATCTTTTTTGAAGAAAACCTGCGCCATCGGAATCTCTATCTTTTTGATTGCAAAACCAGGGAGGTTGCGCAGCTAACTGATGACCGTACAGTATGGACATTTAAGTTCTCTCCTTCCGGCAAAAAAATTGCTTTTTCTGCCTCAGAAAAAAATCTCATCGATCAACGATATGCTTTTCAAAAAATATATGCAATCGATACGGACTCGAAAGCGATTATCACACTGGACACAGAATCACGAAAATTCGGTAACTTCTGTTTCAGCCCGGATGAACAAAATCTCACGCTTGCCGCCGCCTTGAATAAAAATGACCATGCTGTCAGCCAGGCTTTTATCATTTCGCTGGATGGTGCTAAAAAACGGACCATCACGGATCCGAACTTCCGTGGGCATGTTCAGTGGGTAAATTGGAAAGACAACAAAACGATCTATGTACAGGCCGAAGAAGGCCCGGAAGTGAGCCTGTCAACACAAACAATCGATGGAAAAGCACCGAAAAAAATCCTGCATTCCAGCGAAACGAAAGCCGTCTTTTCGACGCCCAGTATTGCGAAAGATGGGAAAATGTGGGCATTCACCGCCCAATCAGCGTTTTCTCCAAGTGAATTGTATCTCTGGCGCTATGGGAAGAAACTGGAAAAATTGACGGATCAAAATCCACAACTGGCGAAAATTGCATTTGGGGAACAAAAGAATATCCGTTATAAATCACGGGATGGATGGGAAGTTGAAGGTTTGCTGATTTATCCTGTAAACTATGAAAAAGGTCTCCGCTATCCGCTCGTTGTTCTTGTGCATGGTGGACCGGAATCGCGTATTCCGAACGGCTGGTTGACAAATTATAGCCGTCCCGGACAAATTTTAGCCGGCAAAGGCTATGCGGTTTTTTATCCGAATTATCGTTCAAGTACGGGATATGGGCTCAAATACGCCGCGGTAGGTTTCCATGATGCTGCCGGTAAAGAATTCGATGATATCGCGGATGGGATAGATTATCTGGTCGACCAGGGCATCGTCGATCGTGAGCGTGTTGGATTGGGTGGTGGCTCCTATGGCGGCTTCGCTTCGGCATGGTTTGCGACGTATTACACGACATATGTGAAAGCTGTTTGCATGTTCGTCGGTATTAGTGACCTCGTGAGCAAACGTGGCACGACAGACATTCCTTACGAAGAATTATTTGTCCACAGCGGAAAAAAACTGGAAGACATGTGGCAGCAAAGTCTGGAAAGCAGTCCAATTTATTATGCCCACCAGAGCAAAACTGCGGCGCTGATTTATGGTGGTACTGCAGATACACGTGTGCATCCATCCCAAAGCCTTGAACTGTACCGCAGAATGAAAATGAATGATCATCCTGCCGTACGCATGGTTCGCTATCCCGGTGAGCCACATGGAAACCGGAGACAAACAGGCCAGATCGATGTGTTGTACAGAATTCTCGATTGGTACGATTGGTATGTGAAAGATGCCAAACCGCTCGACGGTCCCATGCCGCCATTGGATATCAGTGATAAGTACGGCATTACGCTGCCGGCGAAATAGAATATTGTATTCATCTAAACTGCTGTCGCGGGATTTGCATTGCGATGGCAGTTGTTTTTTCAAAATATTGGACTCACCAAAGCCAGAGTTTCTTTCAAGTATCCACTGGTGAGTTCAATAGTATAAATCATGTCAGGATTCCATTTTTGATTAAAAAAGGTGGGTTCCCTTACTGAATTGAGTTTGTTGAAAAAATGAAAAAAATACTTCTGCTCCTGCCGTTGCTCTTTTTTGCATGCGCGGATAAAAAATCGAATGAGCAACCGGAAACGATTTTGGCGCGTGTCGGGGACAAGACCATCTCCGTCAATGAATTTCTCCGGCGTGCGGAATAC
>QQUM01000602.1 GCA_008501545.1 Calditrichota bacterium | reverse complement strand
AATGCTTTCATGACGCCAGTTGGTATTGGCCTTGATCCACAAAAAACAGTCCAGTATGATATCGGTTTCAGCCAGCAGTTTGCTGATAATGCATCCTTCGATATCACTTATTTTTATAAAAATATCACTGACCAGATTCAGACGGCACGTATCGTAGCTGATGCGCTTTCACCTGCCGGTGATTACAACCTGCTTGTTAATGGTGACTTTGCCACAACGAAAGGGATTGAATTGCAAGTGAAATTGCGCCGTACAGCACGTCTGGCCGGACAAATTAACTACACCTTCCAGAGTGCCAAAGGTACCGGTTCTGTGAACAACAGCGCTATTGCTGGTATCGAGCTTGGTCAGGCTATTCCAACGGTTATCCAGCCATTGGATTTTGAACAGCCACAGCGTGGTTCTGTGAACCTCGATTACCGTTTCGGTAAAGGCGATGGCGGTGCTGCTCTTGAGCAATTAGGATTCAACCTGCTTGCTTCTTTTAACAGCGGCCACCCATACACATTGTCAGAAGGTGATTTTGGACAGCAATCGGCGTCGTATGGAGGTCAAATTACTGACCCACGTTCACGTCGTCCATTGGAAAATATCAACGCTTCCTTGACCCCATGGAATTTCCAGATGGATCTCCGTGTCGACAAGACTATCGATTTCGGTAGCCTTGGTGCGAACTTTTATATGTATGTTCAGAACCTGACGAATCGCCAGAATGTCATCAATGTATACAACCGTACGGGTAATCCTTATGATGATGGTTTCCTGGTTAATGAGGACCTGAGCGCTTCTGTTGTTGCTGCAAATGGCGGTGATGCATTTGTTGCGATGCACAACGCACTTAACCTCAATGGAAATGGGACCAATTACTCACGTGATACCGGCAATTACCTTCTTGGACTGCCACGTATCATCCGTGTTGGTGTCAGATTGCAATATTAATTCAGTGAATTCGAGTCTTTTCGAATAAATTCTCATAATTTAGTCAATCCTAACAAGGGAGCTAAATCATAATGAAGAGAACTTTTAGTAAAATCTTTCTAACAGCAGCTGTGTGCATGTTTTTGCTGAATAGCACCGCATTTGGAGCAGAAGCTGATGGAAAGACAACTCTTGATAAACGCTCGACAGGTAATGTCGTTCTACAGGATGGCACCCCTCGAGCAAACAGAACACTTGTCAATGTCGGACAGGTGGCGATGTGGATCTATTCCGATGGAATATCTGCAATTGATCCAGGTGGTGATTCAGGATTGTATTATCCTCGTGGTTCCTCACCAAACACAGCCGTTATTTATACAGATGGTCTCGTTTGGGGTGGTATTGTAAATGATGGTGGTACACCTGCACTGCGTGTCGGTGGCCAGACTTATAGTAGCGGTACAGTGCCTGGTGCTATTCTCAGCCCCGGTGTTGCTGAAGACCAAACGGCTCCAAATGTTGATCGTGTATGGCGCGTTCGCCGTGATTATCCAAAGGCAAACCTGCGCCAGGATGCTGCTGAATTCAATCAAATCAGCGCTTCTGCCGTAACAGACGCACAACAAGATGAGTTGCGCGCACTTTACAAGCAGGACTGGATCGACTGGCCTGCTGAAAAAGGCGCACCTTTCTATGATGTGGATGGCGATGGTGTCTATACACCTGGTTTCTATACGGATGCCGAAGGCATCGAGTGGCCAAAAACACAAGCTGGTGGCGATGCTGATGGTGACGGTGTAGTTGATGAAAGCACTATTGGTGATGAGCCGGGTGTTGCCGGTGCGGATCAGGTAGTCTGGATCGTTGTGAATGATCTCGATGATGGCGCCGTACAAACACTTTACGGTTCGCCAGCTATAGGTATGGAAATGCAGCTAACCCTCTGGGCTTATGCACGTTCCGATGCCCTGGGTAATATTATTTTTAAGCAGTTCCGTGTAATTTATAAAGGAACTTCTGCTACGCCTTCCAATGCAACGATTGACTCGATGTATTTCTGCCAGTGGTCTGATCCTGACCTCGGTTCATTCGGTGATGACTTTGCCGGCTGCGATACAACGTTGAGTCTTGGTTTTGCTTACAATTCATCTTCGACTGACGCAACTTATTCAAAAGCCGGTCTTGTACCACCTGCTGGTGGTTATGACTTCTTTGCCGGCCCTTTGGTTGAAGAAGAAGGTGCAACCGCTATTTTCGGTTTGCAAGAGCGTCCGGGTTGGAAAAACCTGCCGATGTCTTCATTTGCCTTTTTTGCTGCTGGCGGTGAAGATAGTGACCCGACTCGCGGTGGTGATTACAACGGTACCCTGCAATGGTGGAACCTGCTGCGTGGTTTCCGCCCACGCCCGGAATCCCCTGCTGAACCGTGGACAAACCCATTCTCTGGCGAAGTGACTTTATTCCGTGTACCAGGTGAAGACCTCGGTGGAACACCTTCAGCCAGCAACTGGATTGATGAAAATCCTGGTGACCGTCGTATCCTGATGGTTTCCGGTCCATTTGAAATGGCTGTGAAAGATACCCAGGAAGTCGTTGTCGCTGTTATGGGTGCGTTGGGTTCTGATCGTCTTTCTTCAGTGTCTGCACTGAAATTTTATGATCAGTCTGCCCAGTTTGCATTCGATAACCTCTTTGATTTACCAAGTCCACCACCTGCTCCAAATGTGACCGGAACAGAACTGGACGGTAAAATCTTGTTAAACTGGGGTGACAATCCTGCAGCAGTTCGTAATACAGAAACATCCGAAATCAAAGGATATACCTTCCAGGGTTACAATGTTTATCAATTGCCAAGTGCTGGTGCAAGCCAGGCACAAAGCGTGCGTCTGGCAACCTATGATGTTGTCGATGAAGCAACGGTTATCGCTCAGGACGCATTTGATGAAGGTTCCGGACTGGTTCTCGAACTGCCGGTACAATTTGGTTCCAATAGCGGACTCGTTCACAGTCAGGTGTTCACGAAAGATGTAATTCGTGACAAGCCACTGTTGAATGGCCAGGTCTATTACTTTGGCGTTTCTGCTTACAACTTCAACGGTGCTGAAATTACCAAAACTTTGGAAAGCCCAATGACAGTTGTAACAGTTGTTCCACAAACAACAAAGCCGGGTGGCCGTTTATTTTCTGCAGTTGGTGACACACTGCCAGGTGTTGAACACGCCACAGGCCCGAGTGATGGAAACGTCATTGTGAAAGTCATTGATCCGACAAAGGTGACTGGTCATGATTACAAAGTTACTTTCCGCGTTGATACTGTAAGCGCTGATTTAACCGATCCGGAACATCCGGTATATGAAACCCAGGATGTTTGGGACCTAACAAATACAAGTACGGGTGCATTAGTACTTGAAGGCCAAACCAATCAGACCGGTGACGAGTCCTATCTTATCGTTGATGGTCTTATGGTGAAAGTCTTCGGTGCACCTTCTGATTTCGCCCGTATGGAAAATGGTGATCCTGCCATTATTGAAGTTGCCAACGAAAACGGTCTCCTCGCTGAAGCTGATTACGATGCGAACGGTGCACCATTTTTTGGTAACAACGTATGGCACAGCCTAAATGCTGGTGGATATGGCGATCGTTACTTCGTCAGTACTTCCAGCTCCGATGAAAGTGCTTTAGGATTCAATGCAGCACTTGCCGTACCTTTTGAATTTGAAATTCGCTTCACAAGTCTGGAAGAAGGCAGCTGGGCATGGTGGGCGTTTACGACAGGTGATGTAGCTAAAACTCCATTTACCATCTGGAATACTGGTTCAGCCACAATCGATGATCCAAGTGATGATGTCCAGTATATTCCGTTGATGTTTGAAGGTGGCGGTACATCAGGAGCATACACACCAGATCATGGTGCTGATGGCGCTTTTGGCTATCCAGCATTCGACCGCATATACTTTTATGCACCGGCAGATGGTCATACTTATGCTGAACATGCTGCGGATATCGAAGCTGATGGTTCGCTTGATGTAGATTACACCGCTCCAAGCCGCGAATTCGGTCGTGTTCTCGTCTGTGACCTCGATGAAAATGGTGAACCGCCATTACCCGGTAGTGTAATTCGTTTTTACACGACCAAGCCGAATTCCCCGAAAGATTCGTTTGCTTTCTCCACAGCCGGATACAGTCCAGCGACAACAAGCGCAACGCAAAAAGCAGATATGGAACTCATCAATGTTTATCCGAATCCATATTATGGTTTGCACGAATTCGAGCAAAATCGCTTCCAGCGCACCGTTACTTTCAGTCACTTGCCTGAACAGTGCACAATTCGCATCTTCAACCTCGCTGGCGTACTTGTACGTACCATCGAAAAAGATGATGATACACAGTTCTCCGCATGGGATCTGAATAACGAAGATGGATTGCCAATTGCGAGCGGTATGTACATCGCCAATATCGAAGTGCCAAACATGGGCAGCAAGATATTGAAGCTTGCTATCGTAATGGAACAGCAATTCCTTGATAGTTATTAATGGATACCTGTTTGGCGGTCCGTTTCATGGCCGTTCAAGCTAGAAATAATAATAAAGTTAATTATTAGGAGTCAAAAACTATGAAGCACTCTTTGAATAGATTCATGGTCATCCTTGTTGCACTCCTGCTACTCGTGAGTGTAAACGGGTTTGCCCAGGAAGCTCGAACAGGTACCAACGCTGCTTCGGAATTGTTGATCCCTGTCGGCGCCCGGTATATCGGGATGGGTGGCGCACCACTTGCTATTGTAAGTGGTATCGACGCGCTCTATTACAACCCGGCTGGTCTGGCATTTTCCGACAAGACAGCCTACGGTATGGTTTCGCAAATGAACTATATCGCTGATATCGATGTGACATATGCAGCTGCCAGTGTGAACTTTGAAGGTTTCGGTTCATTGGCATTTGCCATCAAGTCACTGAATATCGGTGAAATCGATATTACAACTGTTGATGCGCCGGATGGAACTGGTGCTACCTTCAGCCCACAATTCATGACAGTTGGACTCAGCTACGCAAAAGCATTGAGCGATCGTGTTTATGTTGGGACCACAGCAAACCTCGTTTCTGAAACAATGGATCGTGTCAAGGCTTCCGGTCTTGCATTTGATTTTGGTGTTCAGTATCGCGGTGTTGGTCAGATTGATGGCTTGAGTCTTGGTCTCGCAGTGAAAAACGTTGGTAAATCCATGCGTTTCAGCGGTACCGGCCTCATTCGCCAAACCGATCTGCTCGTTGGTGACCGTGCAACCTCGCCAACGGAAATCGTTGCACAGGCAGACGCACTCCCAACTTCTTTTGAAATCGGCTTGAAATATACATTAACAGTTGATGACAAAA
>QQUM01000677.1 GCA_008501545.1 Calditrichota bacterium | reverse complement strand
TCTTCCTGTTCGATACGTAGCGCGAACTGGTTCTTTTTATCAACCAGAACCCGTGTCTGAACGACGAACGCATCCTCATTGCGTGGAGTAAAAACCACCTCGTGGCATTTTCGACCGTGAAAAATTTTATCACCATCCAATTTTGCATTAAAATCGTTGGTGTATTTAATCAACAAATCCCGTGGTGTCTTGTTTTTCCCGGCACCGTCAAGTGCGTTGATAACGACCTGATTTCTATCTTTGGAGTAGGTCCACACCGTTTTGCCATCGGTGACAATGATTTGCACATCCGTCTCGACGCGGTATTTGTTTTTACCGCTGGCATAAAATTTCCCATTGACACGTTGCTCATCACCAGCAAGAGACCAGATCGTGGTTTGGGTAAATGTCGCCTGCAGGGTTTTAAATTTTTCGTAGCGCTTTTTCAGATCTTTAACGACATCATCCACATCCTCGCCAGCGAAAGATTGGGTCGTTAGTGCGAATAGAATGCTTAAGACGAAGATCGCGTATTTTTGTAGGGAAAATTGATTTTTCACGGAGATTATACCTTCTTCTTTTTATAGTTTTGAATGATAATGTTATATTCGTCGTCATTCCTTCATGATTTTAGACGAAACGAAGTTCGGCTAAAAACCTGCTGGAATGACGCTTTGCTGGATAGATTCTAAGTAGAACCGTGCAGAAGAACATAAACGAGTATTGTACCAGCAATGAATTAATAGTGTTTAAAACTGTGTTTCAAAAAAGAATGTTCCAAACAAATACCCTCTTACATACAACCATGACAAATAATTGCAAATCGTTACAGTACTATTTCTCAGGAAACAACGGTACCAGCATGATATCGTTGTCCGTCCCGTAACTGGAATGAAACAGCACCCGTTTGCCATCCGGACTTATGGAGTGGTGCGAATATTCAGTGACATGAGCCCGTTTCGATTTTTTCGTAAACGGTCAATATGCCTCATCAGATCAAACAGAATATGATCTATTTACAATACAAAAAAAGTGGCAGAAAAAAAAGCAGATAGACTGTACAGAATCGATAAGGCATTTAAAGCCAAACGGTCTGTCATTTTTTTGTTGGGATTTACAAAAAGCCCGTTAATATTAAAATGACTCTGGAATGACATGAGGCTCTTAACTTTAATGAAAAGAACGCTGGCAAATCCAAATCCTGTCAGCGTTGACGCTACCACAATTCAAATCAGGAGGAACCATGTTTCGGAAAGCATTGTGCATTTTTGTTCTGTTCTTGTTCATCGTGTCCGGCGGATTTGCCGCCGAAGAAGATAAATCACCGCTCAATGAAACGACATTTGCCGGCCTGAAATTCAGAAGCATCGGTCCAGCGCTGATGTCCGGCCGCATCGCCGATATTGCCATCCATCCCGAAGATGAAAATCTCTGGTATGTTGCCGTCGGCTCGGGTGGTGTCTGGAAAACCAAAAACGCTGGTGTCACCTGGAAGCCAATTTTCGATGACCAGCCATCGTACTCAATCGGCTGCGTCACGATCGATCCGAACAATCCACACACAATTTGGATCGGCACGGGCGAAAACGTCGGTGGCCGCCACGTTGGCTACGGTGACGGCATTTACCGTAGCCTTGATGATGGTACAAGCTGGAAAAACCTGGGATTGAAGCAATCCGAGCACATCAGCAAAATCATCGTGCATCCGGAAAATTCCGACATCATTTGGGTGGCTGCCCAAGGTCCGCTATGGTCAAAAGGTGGCGAACGCGGCATCTACAAGTCGACGAACGGTGGCACATCCTGGAAACAAACGCTCGGCGATGCTGCCTGGGTTGGCGCAACGGACATCGTTATTGACCCGCGCGACCCGAACGTACTCTATGCCGCGACATGGCAGCGCCATCGCAACGTTGCGGCTTACATGGGTGGTGGCCCGGGCACAGCCATCTACAAATCCACCGATGGCGGCGATAATTGGACAAAACTTACCAAAGGTCTGCCCGAATCAAACATGGGCAAAATCGGACTCGCCATTTCACCGCAAAAACCGGATGTGCTTTATGCCGCGATCGAACTCGACCGGCGTGCCGGCGGCGTGTATCGCTCGACCAACCGCGGCGCTTCCTGGAAAAAGATGTCTGATGCCGTGTCTGGCGCAACCGGGCCACATTATTACCAGGAACTCTACGCCAGTCCGCACGAATTCGACCGACTGTATTTGGTCGATGTGCGCATGCAGGTTTCCGAAGATGGCGGCAAGACCTTTCGCCGCATGAAAGAAAGCCACAAACACTCGGACAACCACGCCATTGCCTTCCGCAAAGACGATCCTGATTATTTGCTGGTCGGCACCGACGGGGGCATGTACGAAAGCTTTGATCTCGCTCAAAACTGGCGTTTTATGGCCAATCTGCCGGTGACGCAATTCTACAAAGTCGCAGTGGATGAAGCAACGCCGTTCTACAATATTTACGGCGGCACGCAGGACAACAACACGCAAGGCGGCCCGTCAAGGACAGACAATTATCACGGCATCCGCAATGCCGACTGGTTCATCACCCTGTTCGGCGATGGTCACCAGCCGGCAACCGAGCCGGGCAATCCAAACATCATGTATTCCGAATGGCAGCAAGGCAACCTCGTTCGCGTCGATCGTGCGACCGGCGAGCTGGTTTACATCCGGCCACAACCCGGCGTGGACGAAGATTATGAACGCTTCAATTGGGATGCACCGATTTTGGTGAGCCCGCACCAGCCAACGCGCCTGTATTTTGCCTCGCAACGAGTGTGGCGCTCCGACAACCGCGGCGATAGCTGGACTGCCATTTCCGGCGATTTGACCCGGGATCAGGAACGTGTCCGGCTGCCAATCATGGGCAAAACCTGGGGCTGGGATGCACCGTGGGATATGTATGCCATGTCGAACTACAACACCATCACCTCGCTGGCAGAATCGCCGCTGCAGGAAGGGCTGATCTACGCTGGCACCGACGACGGCCTGATTCAGGTAACGGAAAACGGCGGCGAGAGCTGGCGCCGGATCGAAGTTGGCAACCTGCCGAATGTACCGAAAACTGCATTTGTCAATGACATCAAAGCGGACGTGCACGATGCCAACACGGTTTATGTCGTGCTCGACAACCACAAATTTGGCGATCTCGAGCCGTATATTTTGAAAAGCACAAACCGGGGCAAAAGCTGGCAATCGATCGTGGGCAACTTGCCGGAACGCACGCTTTTGTGGCGAGTGGTACAGGATCATGTCAAGCCGGAGCTGCTGTTTCTCGGCACGGAATTCGGCGTTTATTTTACGCTCGATGGGGGTAAAAAATGGACCAAACTTAAAGGTGGCATGCCGACAATTGCAATTCGCGATCTGGCAATCCAAAAACGCGAGAATGACCTGGTGGCAGCCTCGTTTGGTCGCGGCTTTTTTGTTTTGGATGATTACAGCATGCTGCGCGATGTATCAGAACCTGTGCTGCAAAAAGAAGCCGGGCTCTTTCCGACGCGCAAAGCCTGGTGGTACATCAATCGGCCGGTGCTGGGCTTCAACGAAAAAGGCGCGCAAGGTGCGGCATATTTCACGGCGCCGAATCCACCGTTTGGCGCGGTGTTCACATATTATCTAAAAGAAGATTTGAAATCAAAAAAAGCACTGCGCAAAGAAAAAGTCAAAAAGCAGAATAAAGCAGGCACGCCCGCGACTTTTCCTGATTGGGATGCGCTTGAAAAAGAACGGCGTCAGGAGGCACCGGCGGTTTGGCTGACCATCAAAGACAGCGACGGCAATACCGTGCGCAAAATCAAGGGCGAAACGAAAAAAGGCGTGCACCGCACCGCGTGGGATTTGTGCTTCCCTTACCGCAACGCCATGAGTTTGTTCGATAAAGAAACGGACAAAGACCCGTCCGGCGTAATGGCCGCTCCGGGCGACTATACCGTCACGCTTTCAAAGCAAGTGGATGGTGTGGTCACTGAGCTATCCGGGCCAATGCCGTTTACTGTTGAGCGTCTGCGCAAAGGCAGCTTGCCGGGCGCAGAACCGGCCGTGACGGCGCAATTCTGGCAGGATTTGGCCAAGCTGCAGCGGGCCACAACCGCCACTTCAACGGCCCTGAAAAATGCAATGAAGAAGGTCAACAAAATGCAAACCGCCCTGCGCCGCACACCAGCCGCACCGGGCGAACTCGAACAGCGCGTTTACGAGGTGAAGCAGGCCCTTTTTGTCATCGATGAAAAGCTTGTCGGTAACCGCTCTAAATCGGCCATTGGCGAGAAAACCAAACCTTCGATTTCCGCCCGAATCAGCGCGGCGAGTACTGGCACGCGTAACTCGACGTACGGCCCGACGCCTATGCACAAGCGCAGCCTGGAAATCGCACGCACCCAATTCCGGGAAATCAAAGCGGCGCTTGAGCAGATTCTCAACACGCGCATTCCAATGCTCGAAAAGGCTTTACAGGAGGCCGGCGCGCCGTGGTTGGAAGGTATGGCATTGCCGGAAGGATGATTGCGGTGGGATAAATGTCCCTGATGGATTACCACAGGTAAAATCCCCGGAAATCAAGTTTTAAATGGTAAAATAAATACATGCTGAGTCGCAGAGAACGCAGGGTTTTGTTTTTTAATCCTTCAATGCATTGCTCAGCGAGCTCTGCAACTCGGCGTGAGTATAAGACAGGCTCAATGTCATTAAGTTAAGCGCGACATACTGTCATCCAGGAGGGAACTATTCAGAAACCAGGTTGATCTTGGTTTAGAAATTCACGCTAAAATCTAAATGGATTCCTCCTGAATGACACTAAAACTTCTTAACTTAATGACATTGAATACAGGATAACTTGTTATTGTTAACCATTGACGGGTACAAATTAGACAGAATAGATAGAATAAACCGTTTTACATGTTACTTCTTTGAAGCTCTTTTGAGTAGATGAACACTTCGGTAATTTGAACGTCCAGAGTCGTCAGTAAAAATTGTAATTTTTTCAACAAATAGTTTTTCGCCAATAAGTTTTACAGTTATAAACGATTTTATTTCAACTTTAGAAGCTCCCTCAAATTCCCACGAAGCAAATCCAATTTGAAATAATTTATCAGAGATAGATGTCCCGATCAAGTTAAAAGGAACTTTTCCCCAGTCACAGTCTCTGGGTTGGCATTTTCCCCATCCTTCGATCTCCCAAGAATTTTTACCTTCTGAGATCGTTAATTTAGTAAGCCCGCCTTCAGGATCGACATTAATCCAATTACCAAGGAATTCATGCTGTGGCGTTGAAACATTTGTTGGGTTTGAGAAAGTACTTGAAGTTA
>QQUM01000413.1 GCA_008501545.1 Calditrichota bacterium | reverse complement strand
TACACACCCTCGAGTTGGCAGCGCGAATCAAAGTTTGTCAATCGGTTGGCGACAGCTGAACAGTTAACAAATCATGCGATTTCAGCCGTGATACGTTCCAGGGAGATTGAATAATGGATGCTGCAAAATACATCCGTCCGAACGTACACGCAATAAAGGGCTATCATCTCGAAAAATATACCTGTGATGTCAAATTGGATCAGAATGAAAATCCTTTCGATTTGCCTGAAGATATTAAAGATCGTATTCTTTCCAGAATTAAAACCGTTGAGTGGGGGCGTTATCCGGACTATAGTTCTGAGAGTTTGACTGCAAAAATTGCCTCCTTCGCGGGGATGAAAACTGATGAAGTACTCGTTGGGCATGGTTCCAATTCTTTGATTTTATCCACCCTGCTTTCGACGATTTCAGCAGGGGATGGCGTTGTTTTGACATCGCCATCATTTTCGCTTTACCAGGTTTTTAATCAAATTCTGTCTGCGCAAATTAAAACAGTCGATCTTGATCCGAATAATTTTTCTGCCCCGATGGAGCAACTATGCGATGTGGTTGGCGGCAAAGATGTTAAAATGACGATTCTATGCAGTCCGAACAATCCAACCGGTAGTGCATTCTCTATTGAACAAATCGAAAATATACTGGTAGATGCATCGGGATTGGTGCTCGTCGATGAGGCTTACCAGGAGTTTTATCAACAAAATTTGACAAGTCTCTTGCCAAAATACGAAAATCTTGTTATTTTACGAACCTTTTCAAAAGCGCTTTCCATGGCAGGTTTTCGCGTTGGGTATCTGATCGCCAGAAAGGAACTAATCGCCAGCATAAAAAAAGCCTGTGTACCATATAATATCAATATCTCAGCTCAGATCGCTGTCGATGAAATACTGAATTATCCGGAACTCATAAATGAACGAGTACAAACGATAATCAGAGAGCGTGATCGGTTGTGGACGATATTGAAAAAGATTTCTTCAGTAAAAGTTTACCCTTCCAAAGCGAATTTTTTTCTTGTGCGCACCCCGGATGGTAAAAAAGTATTTAATCATTTCCTCAATGCCGGTGTTTTAGTAAGGGATGTGAGTGGTTATCCGGGATTAGAGAACTGTATCCGATTCAATGTCGGTACACCTGAAGAGAATGAACTCATTGTGGACGCATTGAACAAACTTGATGAAATTTTATGAATCGAACTGCGAAAATTCATCGGAAAACCGGTGAAACAAATATTGAATTGACTGTGAATTTAGATGGCACTGGGCAAGCAAAAATTGAGACAGGAATCGGCTTTTTTGATCATATGCTTCATTTGCTTGCGGTACATTCTCTCATGGATATAAGTGTGAAAGCGGCAGGCGATTTACATGTTGATATGCATCACACGGTGGAAGATATTGGTATTGCGCTAGGTGACGCGCTTGGTAGTGCCTTGGGTGATAAAAGTGGGATTCATCGTTATGGAATGGCCTATGTGCCTTTGGATGAATCGCTGGCGCGTTGCGTTATTGATTTTTGTGGCCGCTCTTTTTTGTATTTTGAACACGAGTTGAATGGGACTTTCGCTGGCCAGTTTCCGGGTGAGTTAGTTGAAGATTTTCTGCAAGCTTTCGTAAATAATGGACAGTTCACTTTGCATTGCGACATCATTCGCGGACGAAATGTGCATCATATGATTGAGGTTGTCTTCAAATCCCTTGGCCAATCAATTCGACGTGCCGTCAGCATTGACAGGTTGCGGACTGGAATCCCTTCATCGAAAGGTGTTTTGTGATAAATATTATTGATTATGAAGGTGGCAACCTTTTTAGTGTTGTAAAAGCGTTTGAATTTTTAGGAGCTGAACCAAAAGTAATCACGCGACCGGAAGAGTATGAAGCTGGTAAAATCGTTATTCCGGGTGTTGGTGATTTCGGTGATGCGATGCGGGCACTTCAGGAACGCAATTTTCCGTTATTCCTGCATGAAAAAGCCCAAGAAGGTGTTCTGTTGATAGGTATTTGTGTTGGTGTACAGATTCTTTTTCAAAGCAGTGAGGAAGCACCGGACACAAAGGGGCTTTCATTTTTCAGGAATGCCGTAAAACGATTTTCCCCTGGTGGAAAAATTCCACACATGGGATGGAACACCCTGGATTTTCACTCTGAAAATCCGTTGTTATACAATGTTGAAAATGGGAGCTATGTTTATTTCGCTCACTCGTACTATATTCCAGTCGCAAGTAATGATTATGAAATTGCCCATTGCCACTATAGTGATTCATTTACAGCGGTGGTAAATCGCGATAATATCTACGGTGTGCAGTTTCACCCTGAAAAAAGTCAAAAAACAGGATTGCAAATTTTAAAAAATTTTATTGAACTATGATAATTTATCCGGCAATTGACCTGCGCGGAGGCAAATGTGTACGCCTTGTGCAAGGAGAAAAAAAGCGTGAAACAATTTATAATGGTGATCCAATTGCTGTCGCGCGAGGTTTTAAACAAAAAGGTGCTAACTGGTTGCACATTGTTGACCTCGACCGGGCTTTTGATGAAGAGAGAAATAATACTGATATTGTAAAACGCATTGTCTCTGAAGTGAAAATTAATGTACAGACCGGGGGGGGAGTACGAACATTGGGCGATATTGAACGTTTATTGGAGACGGGGGTACAACGTGTTATTCTCGGAACGATAGCCGTGCGGCGTCCTGCCCTTGTTCAAAAAGCCATTACTGAATTTGGGGGTGATAAAGTATCTCTTGCGATAGACGCCCGAGATGGTCGAGTCGCAGTCGACGGTTGGGAGCGAACAAGTCAGTTGGACGCACTTGCGTTTGCAAAGCGTATGCAGCATCTGGGTGTGCAACTTGCAATTTTCACTGATATTGCCCGTGATGGGATGCTTACTGGAATTAATATCAATGCATTGAAACTCTTTCTTGAAAATACGGGAATGCAGATTATTGCCTCAGGTGGCATACGTGATCTTGATGATCTTAAAAAACTGGAATCTCTCAAATCTTCAACTTTAAATGGCGCCATTTTAGGAAAGTCGCTTTACGAGAAGAAAATTGATCTTGCTGAAGCGCTTGATCTTGCAGGCAAAAACGATGTTAGTTAAGAGAATAATACCATGTTTGGATGTTACTGGTGGCCGTGTTGTAAAAGGTGTGAAGTTTGTTGACCTCATAGATGCTGGGGATCCTGTCGAACAGGCACAATATTACAACGAAGAAGGGGCAGATGAACTAGTTTTCCTTGACATAACGGCATCTTCTGACGGCCGGGATATCCTTCAGGATATGGTTCGGCGTGTAGCAGCCACTATTCATATCCCATTCACTGTGGGTGGAGGAATTCGTTCGGTTGCAGATATGCGTGATATTTTACGATGTGGAGCTGATAAAATTTCAATTAACACTTCAGCTATTAAGAATCCTGATCTTATTACTCAAGGTGCTCGGGCTTTCGGCAGTCAATGTATTGTTGTTGCAACCGATGCCCGGCGTAAAGGTGTAAGCTGGGATACTTATACACATGGAGGGCGATACTCCGTTAACATGGATGCTGTGCAATGGGCTAAAGAAGCAGTGGAACGCGGTGCCGGTGAGTTGCTTGTAACATCAATGGATTGTGACGGTACCCAGGAAGGATTCGATAATGAATTGCTGGCGCGTATTTCGGAAGAAGTTTCGGTACCGGTTATAGCTTCCGGTGGAGCAGGAGCTGTGCGCCATTTTGTTGACGCAGTTAAATTTGGTAAAGCAGATGCAGTGCTTGCCGCATCCCTTTTCCATTTTCGACAATTAACTATAAATGAAATCAAGAAAGCCTTTTTTAAAGATGAAATCCCAGTCAGATTACCCTATTGATTTAAAAACTCTTAAATATAATAAGGATGGTCTTGTTCCGGCAATTTTACAGCATGCTTTAACCATGCAGGTTCTCATGCTTGGTTATATGAATAAGGAGAGCTTGTTAAGGTCATTTGAGAGTGGGCATTGTTGGTTTTTTAGTCGTAGTAAGGGACGCTTATGGGAAAAAGGGGAGAGTTCTGGCCACTATCAAAAAATTCAACAAATCCAGTATGATTGCGATGCTGATACTTTGCTTATTCAAGTTTTACCCGATGGACCAACCTGTCATACAGGTTCGATAAGTTGTTTTACGAACAATGAAATAGATTCAGACGATAAGAAATCAGCTTCTACTCTATACATCGCTCTCGAACATCTCCAGAAAGTTGTCATGCAAAGAAATAAGGAGCGTCCTGAAGGAAGTTACAGTACGAGCCTGTTTGAGGCTGGTATAGGTAAAATTGCGAAAAAATTTGGTGAGGAAGGTGTCGAAGTAGCATTAGCAGCTGTAGGTGAATCGGATGAGCGTCTCATTGATGAGACAGCCGATTTGCTTTATAACCTTGCCATATTATTTGAATGCCGTAAAATTGAGCTGGACGCTGTGGGGGAGGCTTTGTTAGAAAGGGCCAGATAAATACTTTCCTGCACCTTGCAAGCGCTTCAATAAAAAAATGGAACTGACTCATTGATGTGGTACATGAAGCATGCCAGTCCCTTCATAATTGATTTCATTCTTTCTCTAACTGCGTTTTTGTCTCTTTGTTTGCTGCTTCTCGCAAATCTTGAGTCACTTTATCAAAGAATTCAATCCAGATTTTTGGGGACTGGTTATATTGCCTTATCTTATTTCTGATATCCTCAAACGAGAGTTGCTTTGAAGTTAAAATTGAATCGATTTTCACTGTACGATATACACTGTCAGTCTGTGCATAAATCTTGATAGCTTCGATATATATGTCTTCGAATTGATCATCTGTAATTACTTTTTTGTTGGGTCCTTGCTGGCATTTAGTTAAAGAGAGTGCTACAAGTAGCACACTTAAAATATATCGCATTATCGCCTCTATTGCTAATTCCCCGTGATTTTATTTGTGCTGAGCTGGCTGCTTTTCAAGTTCTGATCTAACATTATTTCCTGTTCGCTTCATAAGAAAGTTCAGTAGGCTTACGTCGAGCGGTATTTATAGTAAATTAAAATATATCGAATGTTATCGAGTATAACAAGGATTACAGACGCACATTTAATATATGCAATATTTTATAAAAAAGTATTGCATCCGAATCGAAAAAAATTATATTATTCGTGCTATTTTAGCATATGTATTTGATTTTCTTTTTTATTTAAAGTTTTCACAGATAAAAAGAAAAGATTTGACATAAGCTAAAATAGGTATTATATTGTGTGTCTTGCGTTTTTCGTATAGATTAGTGTGAGTATTCGTTCTTTGACAGTAACAAGCGTACACAATGCCACAGAAGAGATTTTCGA
>QQUM01000642.1 GCA_008501545.1 Calditrichota bacterium | reverse complement strand
AGATTTTTCACAGGTGCAAAGACTGCTGAACGGGGACCGACAACGACACGGCATTTACCCTGTTGTAAATCAGACCACGCAGCATAGCGTTCACTTTGCGACATACGGCTATGAACGACCGTCACCTCCTTCTGAAATTCAGCACGAAAGCGTGAAACAGTTTGCGGTGTGAGAGCAATTTCCGGCACCATAACAATGGCGCCTTTGTCCATTTGCAACGCCTGTCGCATCACCTCGATGTAAACCTGTGTCTTTCCGCTGCCGGTTACGCCCAAAAGCAAAAATGTCATGCTTTCATTACGGAGTACGGATTCGCTAATCCGGCCCACAGCATGTTCCTGCTCCTTATTCAGCACCAATCTCGATGCCTTTGGAACCTGCAAATCACCGTAGTAATCCTGCATGACCACACGTTCAAAAATTTCGACAAATCCTTTCTTTTCCAGACTGCGAACCGTCTGGGACGAACAATTCACAGCATTGCATAAGCGGGAAAGTTGTTCGACGCCACCACTTGCTTGCAAAGCCTGTAACACTGCTGCCTGTCGAGGGGCACGCTGCAACACTTTTTCAACTTCCTCAGACTGGTGGTTCCCGGCCAGCTTCACAAAATTGACTTTGCGACTAAAATCACGATGCCCGACCAATTTTTCAACAAGTCGTATTGTCCCTGCATCGGAAAGCCCGGCAATATTATAGTAGAAGCCTTTACTCCCGACAATTCGTTGCAGGCTGCTTAGCTGCACACTTCCTTTTTTCTGCAGTGTCGAGATTATTTTACGCTGCAGAATCGTAAGCGACCGCGATTCGACATCGGCGGTCAATTCAACAAATTTTTTCGATTGTTGTTGCATACCGGCCGGAAGGAAGGCACGAATAGTCTCACCGAGGCTGCACATGTAATACGAAGACACCCAGTGAGCGAGTTTGATTAAATGTTCGCTGAGGAGTGGTGTTGCATCAAGCAAATCAATGATGGGTTTGGTTTCATGGCCGGGTGGCGCGGTTTCACTGCACTGAACGACATACCCGGTTCGTTTTTGCTGCCCGAAGGGAACCAGGACGCGACAGCCCGGTTTGGCTGACTGCTGCAGTTCGACCGACACAGCGTAAGTGTACTGCTGATCATGTGGAATGGGAAAAACGACGTTTACAAACATGGATACATACGTAATTTGAGGGTATGAAGTTGAGGTTGCAGTGCAACCAAAAAAGGCCTTCGATTAAGAAGGCCTTTAAGTTCGTTTAGCCGAGATATTTTCGTAGCGGTTCTAACCGCGAGCGGTGTCGCAACCGCCGCAACGCCTTTTCTTTAATCTGGCGCACGCGTTCACGTGTCAGTTTGAAATGTTCACCAATTTCTTCCAAAGTAAGCGGTCGATCACCATCGAGTCCGAAGTAGAGCCGAATAATTTCGGCTTCACGCGGTTTCAGCGTTGAAAGCACTTTTTCAACTTCGACCTGCAAGGACTCGATCATCAGCGTATCATCCGGTGGCGCATAGCGATCACTTTCCAGCACATCGAGAAGGCTGTTCCCATCCTCTTCTTTAAAAGGTTCATCCAGGGAAAGATGGCGCGCGGACGTTTTTAATACATCGGCAACTTCATATTCCGTCATTTCCATCTGGTCAGCAACTTCTTCCATACTGGGTTCGCGACCGTATTTCTTCTCCAGTTTCTCCAGAGCGCGGCCAACTTTGTTGATGGCTCCCACACGATTGAGTGGCAGACGCACCACACGCGATTGTTCAGCCAGTGCCTGTAAAATGGATTGTCGAATCCACCAGACGGCGTAGGAGATAAATTTAAATCCACGTGTTTCGTCAAAACGCTGTGCAGCTTTGATCAAACCAAGATTGCCCTCGCTAATCAGATCTTGTAGCGGCAATCCCTGTCCCTGGTACTCTTTTGCGACACTAATCACAAATCGTAGATTCGCTTTCACCAGAAGATCAAGGGCGTTAGAGTCATTCTTTCGTATTCGGCACGCGAGTTCAACTTCCTGCTCGGGTGCCAAAGGTGAATACCCTCCGATTTCTTCCAGGTACTTTTCAATCGATTGTCTAGTGCGAGTTTCGTTTACCTTTGGTTTTTTCGCCATTCGTTCTCTCAAATATTTTATATTTAAAAAATGTCCCGGAAATCTTGTCAGTGCATGCGGCTGGGGCTAAATAAAAGCGGGAAAAATTTAAATTGATTAATATATATACGCATTTTTTAACATGTATGCGGAGATGCGATACTTCTTATCTAAAATTCAAAATACTTCTTAGATTGATCTTTATTCTTCTTGTTTTTGGTTCAATTTACAATATGGAGATTACTGTTTGAATTCAATTTGTGACGATTTTTTTGCGATTTCTGCCTCATTCACAATTGATTTTATAAGGTGAGACTCTCTCTTGTCAGGGAAAGTTGCATTGATGAAGAACACTTCTTTCACCCTGATCCATGCCAAAAACTAGACAAAGCAGTATTAATTATAGTATTTTTCACCTTAAAAGTCAAGATGAATTACGAACCTTTCATGATTCTATTGGAATGTAGATCGTCACACTCGTTCCCTCCCCCACAACACTTTCAACTTTAATGGAGCCACCATGTTCTTCGATGATCTGTTGCGCGATCGGCAGGCCAAGTCCTGTGCCCTCAGGTTTTGTGGAAAAATAAAAATCGAAAATTTGTTTTAATTCTTTTGTAGCCATACCCTTGCCCGTATCCCGGAAGACCAGTTTCACAACATGCGGCCGATCCTGTTCCGATAAGTAAACTTTATCACATTCGATGGTTAATTGTCCACCACCGGGCATGGCCTGCGCTGCGTTGATAATAATGTTGAGAATGACCTGCTTCAGCCTGTTGCGATCGACATATGCCGTAATTTGCGTGTCTGTAAATACGCGTTTCGTCCGAATTCCTTGCGGTAAAAGCGTAGCCTGCTGTGATTTGATGATATCGTCAATCAAATTGGTCAGATTACATTTTGCTCTATCCAGTTTTGGCGGTTTGGCAATTATTAAAAAATTGCTAACAAGTTCATCCACGCGTTTTATTTCACTGACAACGACTTTATGGTAATGATTCATCTTTTCAACGTCCGCATCACGCTTTTTATATTCCCGTTGCAAAATTTGCATATTGATAACCATGGAGTTTAGCGGATTCCGAATCTCATGGGAAAGCACAGATGAGAGGCTGCCCAATGTTTCGAGTCGCTCCGTACGTTTGAGTTTGTTCTGGATTGTTCGCAATCGGGCAGACATTTTGTTTATATGAACTGCAAGTTGTGAGATCTCATCTTTGCCAAGCGGTTCGATACGGTACAAAAGATCACCGCTGGCGATTTTTGTAATCCCGGTCACCAGGCGATCAATCGGGCGCAGAAAATTCCGTGTATATAAAAATGCAACGATTGCTGCAGCCGCCAGGCCACCGAGCATGAGCATGAGTACCTGATACTGCATGCGGGTTGCCGGTGCGAAGGCTTCGCTGGTTGGTTGCTGAAGCACGATGCCCCATTTCATCGATGGAATTGGAGCGTACGCCATAATCATTTCCACCCCATCCGGTGTAATGTGCAATAAACTCGAGCTGCTATCTGCACCCACATCGTTGATAATTTCTTCATCCTGTAATCTGGCAAGGGTAATCACTTTTTTCCTGTCAGTATGCGCAATATACCGCCCATCTTCCTTAAATATAAATGCTTCCCCGAGCTCGCCCAGCACTTTGCTTTCGGTAAATTCATCAACAAGTACCCACAGTTCCCGCAAATCGACCTCAGCACAGAGCGTTCCCACAACCTGGTCAAATCGATCGGTATAAACTTCTCCCATGTCCATTATTGGAAGTTTATCTTCGGAGAGATAAACATCGGATGCGTAGGACCCATTCTCAAGAATCGGGGCTATTTTCGACTTTGGATATATTTCCAAATCACTATACAAGCCGGTTGAACTGAGAATTTCCCCTCCCGTCGATGTGACGATTAAATTTCGAAAAACCGGATATTTTAAATAGATATCACCCAACAGCAGATTTTTGCCAATTCGACTCATGGCATAAAAATCAGGATTTTCAATTACGATACGCAAAATATCACGGATGCTATCCAGGCGTTGTTCAACTTGCTTTGATGCGCGTCTTGCAATTTCAAGGTTTCGATGTTTAATGGTTTCTTCGATGGATCGCTTCGCGGCTTGGGTTAAAATATGGCCGGTGAGAAAGAGAGGAATGATCACCAGAACAATATGCGAGGTGAGTAGACGCGTGAGTAGATTATGTGGGAATTTCCTGGGTTTATTTGATCCCATAGAGTTTAATTTCTCTTTTTTATTTGCCATTCGTCTATGGGTTTCAGTTGCGTATCGTAGTAATTGGTTAATCGCGTGGTGTTAAAAACATGGTATAAATACCAGCGAAAACTCAGATAGGTCGCAATACATTTTTGGTTCGCAATAACCTGCAATCTGTCGACTTCCTGCTTTCTGCGCTCTTCCGGTAGCGACATCAAATGTTTGTAGGTCAAGTCGAAGGTTGTGTTATTAAACTTTATAAAGCTTGTATCCGGATTCGCAAAAAAATCGTAGAAAGCAAAATTTGTTTCTTCGAATTGATGCTGCCAAAGCACTGCATCAAAATTTCCACGTTGCACATTATCTTTCAACTCAGATAAATTTTGTGGAACCAGAACAACTTCCATTCCACGCAAATTCAAGTCATGCCTGATCTTTGTTGCCAGTCTATGCTCCAGTTGAATACCTTTTTTAAAAGCAAGCCTGAATATCAATTTCACCCCGTTTTTTGCGAATATTTCGTCTTCATTGAGTTGCCAGCCATCTTGGTTTAACAACATCATCGCGCGGCGGGGAGAATAATTGTACCGTTCAATACCCTCATTTTTAGGATAAAAATCACTGTCTGTCTCGTAAGGGCTGCCACTCGCTGCAACACCCTGGTTTTCCAGAATTTTTTCTTCGATCTCTTTCTTTTTAATGGAAAACGAAATAGCCTTTCGAACTTCAGTGCTGCGAAGAACGGGGTGTTCCAGGTTGTACAAAATCATGTCAATCGTATTATTGGGTAAACGAATTGGAAGCGGCTGTGCATCCTGCAAATCGGGCAGGTATTTATCCAACAAATTGCGGTCGTGAAATATGGAATAGTCAACATTGCCAAGCAGAATAGCGCGCAACAAATCGGAATCCGTATCAAAAAAGTGATACAATATAGCGTCCACAGCATTGAACGCACGCAATTGGCGGGATTTAAGGCGAATACCAATCCAATCCGGCGACGATTCGAACACATCAAAAGGTGATGATTGGCTTAAGTCATG
>QQUM01000226.1 GCA_008501545.1 Calditrichota bacterium | reverse complement strand
ACGATCCACCTGTGGTAACGGAAGTTGCCGGGCAGGAAGTTGATGCGGATGACGGCGTCGATGGGTTGGATTTTACAGCGTTGGGCAGTGATATCGATAATCTCCTGTCGGAGCTTGAACTCTCGGTTGCCGGTGATAATGAACTCATCGTCAACATCGATGGATTAACTGCAAGCATCACAAAGCCGGACGCAGCCTGGGTGGGTGCCGACACATTGGTTTTTACAGTTGCTGATCCGGGTGGTGCTTCCGCTTCAGTCTCTGCTGTGTTTAGCGTAAAAAATACCGCATCCGGTGTTCAGGAGTTGACGTTGCCTGACGAATTTGCCCTGCATCAGAACTATCCCAATCCATTCAATCCGCAAACCACGATCGCGTTTGATTTAAAGCAGTCCGGTGAAGTAAAATTGACGATATATGATATAACCGGACGGATGGTGACGAAACTGGTTGATAATTTTGTGCAAGCCGGACGGCATAAAATAGTATGGGACGCGACCAATGTGGCAACCGGGACGTATCTCATTGTTATTCAAGTGACTGCTGAACAAAAAAATGTATTCAGGGAACAACGAAAGATGCTGTTAATCCGATGAGAAAAAGGATAACAGTTGATAAACTCACATTTTGAAGGGATTCGAGTTTTTCAGGGAAATATTTTGAAAACCTGTGATTTTATTAATTTAAAGTTTTGAGGAAAATGATGAGAAAGAATGGAATAAGTTTAATTGTCGTTCTGATACTGAGCAGCTTCAGTATACTTGCTGCACAGGAATGGAGCGATGCTATTGAAATCGGCACAGGAGCGACACCTGATTTTGATGTTGATCCGGCTACTGGGAATGTGCATTTGATTTACAATGGTAGCGGTGGTGCGATTTATACAGTTATATCACCGGAAGGTGCAATTATTTCACAGGAGAATATTGATCGTGCCGCAGGCGAAAACAGCTGGGGCGGGTATCATTACGGTCCTTCAATTGCATTTGATCCGACTACAGGGATGCCACATGTTCTCTACCGGCGCCATCGTGGTAACTACTATTTTGATGTTTATTATACCTATATGCAAGCCGATGGCAGCTGGAGTCTGTCGCTGCAGCTCATGGAAAACACATATAGAGCCTATGCGGTGCGCCTCGAGGTTGATTCAAAAGGCGTTGTGCACGCACTGGCCGGGAAATCAGATAGTGACAATGATATTTTCGGCAGCGCAACGTATTACCGTATTGTCGATGGGAACATCAACCGAAAGCAGGAAAACCTGGATCGCTACAGAGCAGATGACCGATTGGAAATATCTATTGCTGATGACGATATTTTGCATATTCTCTTCAACTCGCCAGACCAAAGTTATAATGGTGTTGCGGGTGGCCCTGTGACTTACTGGCGTTCATTCGATGGAGGTGTATCACTGGAACTTGTGGGTGATATCCATTCCAGTCAGGCAGTAAACCGCAATGGAAACGGTGATATCTTTGCTGACCAGTCCGGGAATGTTCATTTCGTTTACGGTTCTTCCGTCGATCAGGAGCTCAATAATGATCATGCACTGCATTATGTACGTTTTGAAAATGGAGAGCAAGTTCGCGATATAATCGTGACAGATGAAAATGAACTCGGCGATTGGCAACATAGCTTGGGTAAAGGGAGCATCGCTGCTTCGGATAATGGCCGCTACGTTGTCACAACCTATAATCAGGCTGATGAAAGTGCATTGCGTTCCCGTTTATCAAGTGATGGTGGCGAATCCTGGTCTGATTACGTTACGCTGGCGCCAGTATCCGGTGGGGCTGATGGCAGGGAAAAAGAATCTCTGAAAGCCTGGAAAACGTTGTTTTATGTGGTTTACCCGGCGGATGGGAAGATACTCTTTCGCAATGCGCAATTTGAATATGCCCCCGAGGCTGTTGCTGGCGGACCGTATATCGCAACCGAAGGAGATACAATCACATTCGATGCATCCGGTTCGAGTGCAGATGGTGAAAAAACAGTGATCAGCTATGGATGGGACTGGAACAACGATGGAACTGTCGATGAGAGCTCGGAACAACCGACGACAAAACGTTATTTTGCGGATGATTTTGTTGGAACGGCAACACTGTATGTCACTGATAGTGGAAACCTGGTCGGCAAAACAACCTTTTCTATCACTGTTAATAATGCGCTGCCTGTGCTTTCAACAGGAAGTCCCTATACGACGACGACACAGCGTGCCACATCGATTTCAGCAACAGCTACCGATGCTGGCGTGGAGGATACACATACTTTTTCATGGGATCTGGAGGGCGATGGTGTATTTGAAACTCCGGGCGCAGAAACACAGGTCATATATGCCGACAGTGGTGCTTACACAGTAAAAGTTATGGTCATCGATGACGATGGTGGTGAAGCAGTAGCTGATGTCATCATCAATGTAGGCAACTATCGACCAATTCTCAGCGAAATTCCGATGCAGACAATTGCTGAGGGTGAAACATTTGCAGACATAAATTTAAATTTATATGTCACTCACGAGAAATATGCGAAGTCACAATTGAACTGGAGTTTGTTCGGAAATAATATTCTCCAGGTCTCCATTGCAGACAGTGTGGTGAGTATTGCAGTTCCGGATTCCGAGTGGGCAGGTACGGAAGCAATCTCTTTCGTCGCCACGGATCCTGAGGGCAATACGGACACGACGAAAACCTTCTTCACGGTAACACCTGTAAACGATCCACCTCAATTTTCACAGGTCGAAGAACAAAGTGCACTTGTCGGTGAAAATTTTGCACAACTTGATCTACTCGACTACATTTCGGATGCAGAACAAGCAAGAGAGACCCTCATTGTTTCTGCCGGCAGCGCCTCGAATTTTTTCATTGGGATTATTGGTTTTAATGTAACCATTGCACCGCTTAACTCGCAATGGATAGGCAGTGAGGATGTCACGTTTACAGTAGAAGATAACGAAGGCGCAAGCACCAGTGTTACCGTCACAATCAGCGTGAAAGAAAACACAGGCGTGAGCGAAAATCTCGCTACCGTACCGGATGAATTTGGTTTAAAATTGAATTATCCAAATCCATTCAATCCACAAACGAAGATTCCATTTGATTTGAAGGAACAAAGCCAGGTAGAACTCACAATCTATGATATCACCGGGCATCGCCTTGTTTCATTGGTTAATGGAATTTTGCCTGCAGGATCGCATAGCGTTGTATGGAATGCACAAACATATTCAAGTGGAACGTATTTTGTTGTGATGCGTGTTTCAAATGGCAGTAAACAGCTTTATCTTGCAAAACAGAAAATGCTGCTTGTTCGCTAATTTACGCATTTGTATATAAAAAGGCCGGAAGCCTGGCTTCCGGCCTTTTTTTTAAAATTTGGGGAAAAAGATGGAAAAGTTGGATTGCATACCGATACCAAATACAGTTTATTATGAATTCGAATAATTAATGGAATTAGTGTAGAATTATTATATGGAAGCAACTTATCATCCAACCGGGGATGTATTAATAGTTAAATTTATCGGACAAATTGCCGGGACCGAAGGGGAACACTTCATGCACGCCTGTGACAAAATCTTGGGTATGGAATATGATAAAAATTCGCTCGATATGAGTTTTGTGCCTTCGATGAACAGCGCAGCAATAGGACAGCTTTTGAAATTACACAAAACTTTGCAAAGAGAGCGGCGTGGATTGATAATTTCAGGTATTCATGATAATTTATATCAGGCATTTTCTGCTGTGCATTTGGACAAGTTATTAAAAATAAAAAGGTGATTTGGTTGCCTTGTTCAAGGCCAGGTTTCGTTTTTAATGCAATTTCTGATTTTATTTAATAAATGTTGCGCCAGACTTATGGCGTATCTTACATCCTCTGAAACTCGTACCTATCTTCAATAAAATTTCACATCAAAGCAAGATTCATCTTTTTTGTTGCAATCGTAGCCTCCCCCATCTATATTGCCCGATTCAATCATAAATGCTTCTCAAGGGTACCGGTTATGCGCCGTTCAATAAACTCAGGTGGATTTGCAGGCCGTTCAAATAAAACTGATCTGTTTATTCACACGATCCAAAATAGTATTCTCACTCCTGAACTTTACTTCCACATTCCGACTGGTATTGAGCATCGCTTTGGTAAAAATGCTGCCAAAGTCCATGAAATTTTGTACCGATCAATGGGACCGACAACAGATCTTTTGCGTTATTTTCCAGACAGTTTGTACCTGGATCGGTGGCGCCAATTGCCAGTCTGGGAAAAAAATATGGAACGCCCTATAATTTTACAGGAAGCAGCAACCGGAAAAAGTACCGGCCTTTTTTCGTTTTATGTTGAATACAAATTCTCCGACTCTGAAAGACGTGCTCCGTTAAAAAATATCCCGACATGCTATATCGGGATTGTTGAGCGTGAAGCATGGTTAACCTACAAACGTTTATCAAATGCAAATCCGGCAATCGGCACCTATCTTGATGGCCAGCAAACCCGGATTGCCTTGTTTTATGCAGCCACATATGCACCCAATGTATTCTATGCGGGCTGGGAGCATGAATTGGAACCAATCGATGATGAACGCGCCATTCGTCAGGATGTGGCAAAACCGAACAAAAAAGCCGTTGGGTTCTCTACCGGTTCCGGCACACCCTGGATTAATTTTGATATACGCACACTTAAACCAATGCAACAATTTTTATGTGAAGATTTGTTTTGGGATGAAAAGAAAGCGGGAAGCGTCGTGAAGAAGGCCAGAGAGGAAATGCTGATAGAATTGTAGTCGAAATCATAAAACTTCGACTACAATTGATTTGTCAATTCCAATAACTGTGCTGCCGTAGCTTTTCTTAATCGAAGAAGAAATAGTACGGGTTTTTATGCTTGTTGTTTTTCAGGACTTCGTAATGTAAATGGGGGCCGGTTGAGCGTCCGCTATTGCCTACTTTCCCTATTATTTGCCGGCGTTTCACCCGATCGCCTTTCTTTACAAGCACTTTGCCCAAATGGCCGTAACGTGTTTTTATTCCTGAACCATGGTTAATGACAATCAATTTTCCGAAAGTCTGGTTTTGCGTATACCGTGTTCTTGCTACTTCAACAATGCCATCAGCCGGTGCAAGCACGTTTGTTCCTTGTCCTGCAAAAAAATCCAGGCCATTGTGATGCTTCTTTACACCGGTAAAAGGATCGTGCCGGACGCCGAAACCACTTGTTAAAATACCATTTGGGACTGGTCGAATGGATGGGAAGTGGACCCGCAGATCTTTATCCTTCTCGAACTTGTCTTCAACAGTTTTTAATTCTGAGTATAGCCAACTGATTTGTCGGCTGAACTTTTCCAGCTTCTTGTCTGACTCGAGAAGTTGG
>QQUM01000366.1 GCA_008501545.1 Calditrichota bacterium | reverse complement strand
GATAAGTAAAACTTGGGATTCCATTAAACTATTGAGTGAAAAATATAAATTAATTCGGGTTTATGCGGACAGGATTGAGGGCATTGATTGATCAAATTCTAAAAAATATTGCACAGCGAATCCAGCCAGCTCTTCAAAAGCCTTCTTCTATAAATCCGTTTAAATATTGAATCCAGGGGAAAACATGTCACACACACCACAAAGCATTTTAAAAGATATTTTTGGTTACAAAGAATTTCGACAATACCAGCGTGAAGTCATCGATTCGGTTTTGCAGAAAAAAGATACCCTCGTCGTTATGCCCACCGGGGGCGGCAAATCCATTTGCTACCAGATTCCGGCTATGATTTTTCCCGGACTCACTGTGGTCATTTCACCACTCATTTCGCTGATGAAAGATCAGGTGAATCAGCTCAACCAGGTTGGCATTCCAGCAGTCGTACTCAATAGCAGTATTCCGAATCGGGAATATGCAAAAAATATGCAGCAGGTTGAAAAAGGGACTGCAAAGTTGCTTTACGTTGCGCCGGAAACATTGCTTCTGCCACGGACACAAAAGCTGTTGCAGCATGTGAACCTCGATTGCATAACGGTCGATGAAGCGCACTGCATTTCCGAATGGGGTCACGATTTCCGGCCGGAGTATCGACAAATCGCTGAAGTGCGGCAGCATTTCCCACAGGCTGCATGTATCGCACTGACAGCAACAGCAACACCACGTGTTCAGAGTGATATTAAAAATTCACTCAATTTTCCAGCCGGAAATGAATATATCGCCAGTTTTGACAGGAAAAATCTCTTACTACAAGTTGTGGATAAAATCAATGCGATGCAGCAAACCCTGGATTTTCTCAAAAAACACCAAGGCGAGGCTGGCATCATCTACTGTTTTTCACGCAACCAGGTCGATGATACCGCCGCAATTCTGCAAGACCGTGGCTTTTCTGCACTGCCCTACCATGCCGGTATGGACGCCAGCGATCGAACAGACACACAGGAAAAATTCATACGGGATGATGTTGATATTATCGTTGCCACCGTCGCGTTTGGCATGGGAATCAACAAATCAAATGTACGCTTTGTTGTGCATTACGATCTGCCGAAAAACATCGAATCCTACTACCAGGAAATTGGCCGCGCGGGACGAGACGATTTACCCGCCGAATGCCTGCTCTTTCTCGGTTTTGGTGATATTCGAAAAATTCGTTTCTTTTTTAAAGAAAAATCAGAAAAAGAACGGCAAATCGCCGAAGCACAACTGCAGGCCTTGCTCCGCTATGCAGAATTTGACGGCTGCAGGCGCAAGCCCTTGCTAAAATATTTTGGCCAGGAATATTCAAAGTCCGATTGTGGTATGTGCGATAACTGCTGCAGTGACCAAAAAGATCTTCAGGATTTGACTATTCAGGCGCAAAAATTCCTTTCCTGCGTCATACGCACAGGTGAAATTTTTGGCGCCAATTACATCGCCGATGTGCTGCGCGGCTCAAAAAACCGCCGAATTCTTAACTTTCGCCACAACAGACTTTCCACATACGATATTGGCGGTGAACTCACCAAGAAGCAATGGGGGCTTCTCAGCAACCAACTGGTGCGCCAAGGATTTCTTCTGCGTTCGGAGGAAGTAAATGGCGGATTGCGCCTTGCAGAGAAAGCGCTTCATCTCCTTCGCGGCGAAGAAAAATTTCAGGCAGAAATGGTTGAAGATAACCAGGCGCCACGCACTTCAATCCGCGAAGTGGATATCTCTAACTATGATCGTGAACTGTTTGATGAATTGCGTAAATACCGTAAGCGTCTTGCCGAGCAGGCCAATTTGCCACCTTACGTAATTTTTTCCGATAAATCGCTCGTCGACATGGCATCCTGTTATCCACAAAGTGAAGAAGCCTTTTTGATGATTCACGGTGTCGGAGAAGAAAAGAACAAACGATACAGCCAGGGATTTCGCCAAATTATCCAGCGCTATTGTAAATCAAAAGGGATAGAAGAAAAATCAACCGGCCATCGGCGACTCACGGCGCAACGACGCCACAAAAAACCACTGAAATACATGGTGACCGGGGAAGCATTTAACGAAGGTAAAAGCATCGATCAACTTGCCGCACAAGACAATATTCAGACACAAACAGTGATCAGCCATTTGGTGCGCTACGTCCGGGAAGGCAACACCCTCCGTCATCACAATTTCCGCAAGGATTATCCTGAACTGGACAATATGAATGAATCAATCGCTAAAGCCTTTGAAAAGCACGGCGATTTGCGTCTGGGCCCTGTTTTCGCCGAGCTCAAAGGCAGTATTTCCTATGAGCTTCTCAATGTCTTTTTGCTGCAACAAATCGTTGATGCGCAGGAATCAGCTTAAAAATTAACGACCAGGAAAACTTCATGTCATTTATCAAATACCGAACATGGCCAATTTTTACCATCATCTTTGTCTTCGTACTTGGTTGCAGTGCTTCCGCATTAAAATATGAAACACTTGGCAGGCAACCGAGAATTCGCGTTGGCTTGCTCGAGGGCCAGTCGACGATAAAATTTATCATCGCAAAAGGATTTTCCCTTTATGATCCCGATGGCCGTTTCATCGGTCGTGGCATGAAAGGGATCCGCTGGCAGGCCAAAGCGATCGATTACGTACCGGCACAATCTGTTTACCGGTTGCGGTACGCAGAAAATGTCAGCCGTTCCCAGGCTGAGCGAAACGGCCGCGATCTGCAACGCATGAATCTGCGCAGCGAAATTGTTCCTTCCAGGGAAGCACAAAAATCCTTTACACAAAAAGATGATTTATACGACGTTCTGCTGTGGAGTACGTTTGAAACGGCCGCGCAGGCTGCAAATTACCGTTCTGAACTTGGAAAAAGCTTTCCCTTGGAAGTCATAAAGATGGAAACATCTTCGGCGGGGGGTCAAATCGAAATCAGCAGTGAACAATCACCGAAAAAATTTCAGGTTCCAAACGGAACGCGAATTGAAGCGGAAAAATTTGCCCTTATGGACATGCCAATCGGCAACGGCTATCATTGGGAAAGCGAGGAAGATATTGTTTTTCGCGGTTCGTTGCAACTCATTGCAGACGCACAAAACAAACTTTCGGCCATCAACATTGTCAGCGCAGAGGAATACCTGCGCAGCGTCGTACCCTCGGAAATGCCGTGGGGTTTCCCGACAGCGGCGTTGAAAGCACAAGCCATAACCGCACGAAGTGAATTGCTGGTGAAAATCGATCGCGGTGTGCACAGCGACAAAAATTACGACATTTGTGCCACGGTGCACTGCCAGGTTTACGGCGGTGTGGGCAAGGAACATGCGCAAACGGACCGGGCGGTAAAAGATACATACGGCCAGGTTTTAAAAGCCGGTGGCCGCATTATCGATGCAGTGTATTCGGCCGTGTGCGGCGGACACACAGAAAACAACGAGACAGTTTGGGCTGGTGAACCGCAGGCACAACTGCGCGGCCGCTTTGACGGCAACGGTGCACCCGATGTACTCGGCGGTCGATTGCAGACTGAAGCGACGGTCAAAAAATGGGTAAACGCCAAAGCGCCGGTTTACTGCAATACCCTCGGCGCCGAAATTCCGGAGCCGCTGATGTACACACAAAAATATTTCCGTTGGCAAATGCGTTTCACAAGGCAGGAACTGCAGGAAAGCATTTCGAAAGCAACCGGCACGAATCCGGGACTTTTAAGGGCGATCATTCCGCTCCAACGCGGTGTTTCCGGACGGATAGAAAGACTGAAAATTGTTGGCAGCACACAAACCTTTGAAATCGAGCGTGATTTGCCCATTCGCAAAGCAATGAGTGCGAAAACCCTGTACAGTTCCTGTTTTGTGGTCACGCCGGAATTGGACCAAAACGGCACCCCGGTACGATTTACTTTTCAGGGCGCCGGCTGGGGACACGGCGTTGGCATGTGCCAGGCCGGTGCAGCGCGAATGGCGCTGACTGGTAAATCCATGGCGGAGATATTGGGGCACTATTACAGGAATGTGGTGGTGGAGCGGGCTTATTGAACAAATGATTTAGAAAAGGGACATTATTCAAATAGAAATGAAATCTAAATTTAAAATTAATGAAATTTAAATTGGATGGACAAATTTGGTAGAAATAGAAATTAATAAGATTGTGTATTAAGCTCAAATTATTATCTTTTTTTAAATTGACATCATTAATAAAGCAAAGATTAACAAATGAACTCTCTAATACAATTATTCCAAGGAGACTGCAAGACCGAGTTGAAAAATTTAGAGGATAACTCAGTCGACTTGATAATTACGTCTCCACCTTATGCAGATAGCCGTAAAAATACATATGGTGGAATTCATCCTGATCATTATGTGGAATGGTTTGTACCAATCTCCCTGGAACTACTAAGAGTACTCAAACCTACTGGTACCTTCATTCTTAATATAAAAGAAAAAGTAATGAATGGAGAACGCCATACATACGTTATTGAGTTAATACTGGCAATGCGTAAACAAGGATGGTTTTGGACTGAAGAATTTATATGGCATAAAAAAAATTCCCATCCAGGAAAATGGCCGAACAGATTTCGTGATGGATGGGAACGATTACTACAATTTAACAAAGAAAAAAAATTTCACATGTACCAGGAAAGCGTAATGGTACCCGTGGGGAATTGGGCAAAAGGACGATTGCGAAATTTAAGCGAAACTGATAAAAAAAGAGACAATTCAAAAGTCGGCAGTGGCTTCGGTAAAAACATTTCGAACTGGGTTGGTCGAGAGATGGTGTACCCAGATAACGTGCTACATCTTGCGACTGAATGCAATAATAAAAATCATAGTGCAACGTTTCCAAATGCCCTACCTGAATGGTTTATTAACCTATTTACAAAAGAAAATGACGTTGTTTTAGATCCATTTATGGGTTCGGGTACTGCGATAATTGTGGCAAATCGAATGGGAAGACGAGCGATAGGAATTGAAATTCATGCAGAGTATTTTAAGACTGTTGAAGAAAAAACAAAATCATTACAAATAAACATGTTTGAGGATCCCATTAAATATGCAAAAGCTTAATCTAGCTGATGTGACGTTGTATGTTGAAGAGAACATTGAAACTTTTCATCAAAAACGTATTCAAAGCATCGATAAGCTCAAACTAAACAGAATTCTCAAGCGCAAAAATCCATATTTATTCAAAGCAAAATATTGCCTTACTTCAGAACAAATAATTCGTGGAATTGTTGATGCACATATTTCATCGAGCGAAGAAGGCATCTTTGGTGATTGGCTTGAAGGTTTAGCCATATACATAAATTCTAAGGTATTTGGTGGGTATAAATCCGGTATTACTGGGATTGACCTCGAATTTGATCATAAA
>QQUM01000105.1 GCA_008501545.1 Calditrichota bacterium | reverse complement strand
AAATTTGAGACAACTGGCCCAGGCAAAACCGATGAAGAATTGGAAACCGCCATCCGGCAGGTGATTGATAAAGCTTTGGTCACGGATAAGGTTATCGATGTATTTGACGCCGCTGGAATTAAAAAGCCGGATATATCTATTTTGTCTGAAGAATTCCTTTTAGAAGTTAAAGGGATGAAGCACAAAAACATTGCTATGGAAGTGCTTAAAAAACTATTGAATGATGAAATCAAATCCCGCGCTAAGACTAATCTGGTGCAAAGCAAGGCATTGCTTGAGATGCTGGAAAAAGCAATTCTGAAATATCACAATAAAATCATCACCGCTGCTGAATTTATCGAAGAATTAATCAACATCGGTAAAAACGTTCAGCAGATGGACAAAGAACCTGCTGAGATGAATATGTCCACTTTTGAATATGCTTTTTACACAGCCGTAGCCAACAATAAAAGCGCCCGTGAATTAATGCAAAAAGAGAAACTTCGTGAACTGGCCATTGTGCTCTATGAAAAAGTAAAACAAAATGCCAGTATCGACTGGACGATAAAAGAGAGTGTTAAAGCAAAATTGAAAGTAATCGTAAAAAGAACATTGCGCCAATATGGCTATCCGCCAGATATGCAAAAATTAGCAACTGAAACCGTTTTGAAACAGGCTGAATTGATTGCTAATGAATTAACAAAAGAAGAATAGCTGACTTCATTAAAGAAATTTCAATTATTAATTCGGCCATCGATAGTAGCGCATTCTGATAAGACAAAATTGAGTGTAAGTTATCTATCATTTATGCTCGACTAATTATTGCCACATTAATAATTGTATTACTAAGGGCACACATGCCATTAGCTCACCATTGACTGCAGGGGCTGTTCGGTTTTTTAAATTTGGTGGCTCGTATCAAGATTATTGGTTATTTGAATTCGGTGCCCCGTACGTCTGTGGCAAGTTAACCAAAACGTTATAAAATTACAATGCACCGTTGCCAATCTAAACAGGAAAAATCACCATGAGAAACCCAATAAATCGTCGAGACTTTCTAAAGACTTCCGCTGCCCTTGTCGCGATGGCAGGAGTGCAGAGTATGGTTGGCGCTCAAGAGAAGACGCAGGAATACTACGAGCTTCGCATTTACAAGACTGCAGATGCCACTAAAATGAAGCGCATGCATCGCTACCTCGAAAATGCGCTCATTCCGGCTCTCGGACGCATGGGAATTGATCGAATCGGTGCCTTCACCAATATGGATAATCACGAGGATTATTCTATCTACCTTCTTATTCCCTTCCCAACACTTGCTGCATTCGCCGCAGTGAACACAATGCTTCAGGCAGACAAAACATATTTAAACGCTTCGAAAGATTATTTTGCCGCATCGAAAGATGATCCGGTTTTTAGCAGAATCCAGAGTAAATTTTATAAGGCGTTTCAGGGAATGCCGGTGATTGAAATGCCACAGCAAACGCGCGGGAAGAAGCCGCGACTTTTTGAGTTAAGAATTTATGAAAGCCATACAGAGGAAAAAGCCGCCTTAAAGGTGGATATGTTTAACAGTGGTGAAATCCAGGTGATGCGGGATACCGGATTGGCGCCGGTCTTTTATGGTGAAGCCCTTATCGGCGATGATGTGCCGAATTTGACCTACATGTTGTCCGCCGCCGACCGCGATGCACACAAGGAACATTGGCGCAAATTCAGTGCACACCCGGAATGGCAAAGAATGAAAGCCATGCCCAAATACAAAGACACGGTTTCAAAAATTACAAAAATCTTCCTGAAGCCGACGGATTATTCACAGATCTGATCTAAATTTACTTAATCCGTAGTTTAATATAAATCCGATCCATAAATCTGAAACGCATACAGTAAAACAATGACAAACCACCCCGACAATCCAGTTCATCCCGAGGTTGCGGCTGTTTTCGCGACCTACCCTGAACCGGCGAAATCGAAACTCCTGTTTCTCCGGCAACTCATTTATGAGACTGCGGTGTGCCTAGATGAAGTTGGCGCTTTGGAAGAAACCCTCAAATGGGGTGAACCAAGTTACCTTACACCTGCATCAAAAAGTGGAAGCACAATTCGAATTGCCTGGAAAGCATCCAAACCGGATCAGTATTCAATCTTTTTTAAATGCACAGCCAACCTGGTGCCCGCCTTCAAGGAAAAATATCCACAAACATTTCGATATGGCGGAAACCGAAGCATCGATTTTACCCTTGATGACCAAATCCCTGTCAGAGAGTTGAAACGCTGTATTGCACTTGCTCTGACCTATCACCGCAATAAAAATCTCACTGCAACAACCCGGTGGGAGATGGTCAAAAAGATCATATAAAATAAATCATCAGGAGAATGCCATGCCGAATTTACCATTTAAAATACCATCCTTGTATGCAGATTTAGGCGAAGCAGAAGGCACCTTATCATTCGAGCGTGACGTTTTAACCATCGAAATTCAAACTTCAGATTCGATAATCGGCTTGCTTAAATCTGGTGTCAAAGAATTCAATATTCCCCTTTCAGAATTGTCGGAAGTACAATTCACGGCCAAATTATTTTCCAATAAGCTGCATATCCGCAGCAAAAAAATGAGCACACTTGCGGACATACCGGGCTATGAAAAAGGCGAGCTGCAACTGACTATTGCCAGGAAACATAAAGATACTGCAGAAAATTTTGTGGTTGATCTTCAAATAAGGATTCAGGAGGAAAATCTCAAAAAAATGGAATCGGATGATCTTTCCTGATCGGAGCGAAATTGCAGAATCCCACAAGACCGTCATCGGACGACCACAGATTTTCGTTCAGAATGCGATCAAAAATGCAAAGAAAACTCCATGGGATTCCGGTATTCTGCTGAGAAGCGCAGATACCGGAATGACGCGTTTAACGACTCATATTTTCAGCTGTGACAGAGTACGCGTAATATAAAACCTGTCAAATCATGAAAATCTTGTTTCAAACTTGCGTTAAATTAAATTCTCAAATTAAAACCAATAAGATGTCGGAATTTATCACTTTATCTCAACGTTAGGTTTATCGGATTTTGTGTAATCAAAAAATACATATTTCAAATTACTGGAGGTTATTTATGCAGCTCAATTTTCGTGGTACGGTAGCTATTACACTCTTACTCATTCAGTTCAGCTATGCAAACGTCTTCGCCCATTGTGAAATACCCTGTGGTATTTACAATGATAAAATGCGAATTGGCATGTTAAAAGAACATGTTACCACCATGCAGAAATCGATGTCTCAGATTATCGAATTGTCCAAACAAGGCGATAAAAACTATAACCAACTTATTCGTTGGGTCACCAATAAAGAAGATCATGCCAATCAATTCCAGCAAATCGTAACACAATATTTCATGACCCAGCGTGTCAAAGTGCCAACTGATTTGCAGCAGAAAGAATCCTATCTCAAGCAATTGTCGTTGCTGCATGAAATGCTCGTCCTGGCAATGAAATGCAAGCAAACCACAGACATGGAAAACATCAAAAAACTGAATACCGTCATCGATCAATTTGTCCAGGCTTATTTCAGCGAAGCTGACCTGAAACACTTCCAGGAACACAAGTAGAGGTCAATGCGCTGAACCTTTAATGCATGCCGGGTTTTCGAATTCAAGATATTATGAGAGTTTTCTGCTATGAATCACTGAGAATCATATGAAACTTACCATATTTTTCATCTGAAGAGGAAACCAAAATGAAAGCACCAGCAGATCGTGAGCAGGCCTTGTCACTCTTTCGGGAAGGGCCTGTTCTGCTGGAACAAGCTATTGCGGATTTGCCGGAAACCTACCTGGATGCCGTGCCTGCAAAAGGCGGCTGGACCATCCGGCAAATCGTCCACCACATCGTCGATGGTGACGATATCTGGAAAATAGGCATCAAAATGGCCCTTGGCAACGAAAATGCAGAATTATCATTAACGTGGTATTCAGCATTCCCGCAGGAAACCTGGGGTAAACGTTGGGCATACAGTGAACGCTCAATCGATGTGTCCCTGGCGTTTCTCGAAGCCACCAGAAATCATGTTCTGCAACTCCTGGAAAGCGTGCCTGATGCCTGGACTCAATCTGTAGCCGTGCGCAGTAAAACGGACACAGAGTTAGAAAAGGTACCCATCGGATTTATCATCCAGATGCAGGCCAACCATGTTGTGCACCATATAAAACGGATTCGTGAGATTATCCGGGAACTCGAAAATGCCTGATGCAATGTTTTACATGTGCAATCCATAAATGGCTTGCACTCCGTTGTATTATTACAAATTTATCACGGATTCCGCCTTTCCCCTTGCCTTTCTTTTGTTGTATCAGTAAGTTAGTTTTCGCTTTGAGTATTTTCAGGATACACATCAAGTTAGCGGCTAAAAATACCAACACTATTTTTCGGTTGGAGAACTTACGACATGCACAACTTTATTACGAGACGCAGCAGGTGGTGGCTTCTTTTTACCATTGCATTTATCCCATCGCTACCCGCACAGCAACCAGAGACAAATTACGATGAATCCAAAGTCCCTGCCTACACATTGCCTGATCCACTCGTTTACGCCAGTGGTCAAAAAGTAACATCACCCGGCGAATGGATGGAGAAACGAAGGCCGGAAATTCAGTATCTCTTTGAAAAATTTGTTTTCGGGAAATCACCGGCTGCAGCGAAAGATGTTTCCTTTGACATAATTGAACAAGACGAAAATGCGCTCGACGGCAAAGCCATTCGTAAACAAATCGCTATTCGCATCGGCTCACCGAAAAATCATATACAAATGAATGTGCTCATTTATTTGCCGCGAAACGCAAATAAACAGCATCCGGTTTTCGTCGCCATGAACTTTTATGGAAACCACACGATTCATAGCGATCCCCAAATTTTGCTTACCAATTCATGGGTTCGCAACAATGAAAAATTCGGTATTACGACAAACGAAGCGACTGAAGCCTCTCGCGGTGTACGTGACACCCGATGGCCGGTTGAGAAAATAATACAACGCGGTTACGGTTTGGCGACTGTGTACTACGGCGATATCGATCCGGATTTTGATGACGGATTTCAAAATGGCGTGCACCCGCTTTTT
The DNA here is from genome assembly GCA_008501545.1 of Calditrichota bacterium. Taxonomy (GTDB): domain Bacteria; phylum Zhuqueibacterota; class Zhuqueibacteria; order Zhuqueibacterales; family Geothermadaptataceae; genus Bioreactorimicrobium. The sequence goes on along the minus strand of QQUM01000105.1, from coordinate 276 downwards.
TATAGTGAAAAACAAAAGAAACCCGCCCCGGATGAATGGAGTGCCATAGCGGCATGGGCGTGGGGTTTGAGCCGTGTTTTGGATTATTGTGAAAAAGATGCAGAGATTGACGAAAAACGTGCGATTGTCATGGGGCACTCGCGCCTGGGAAAAACCGCACTGTGGGCAGGCGCACAAGATGAGCGCTTCGCCATTGTGATATCCAACAATTCCGGTTGCGGTGGTGCCGCGCTTTCACGGCGGCGATTTGGCGAGACTGTTAAAAAAATCAACACC
>QQUM01000067.1 GCA_008501545.1 Calditrichota bacterium | reverse complement strand
AATATCACCAATTGAGCTGAGTCGGATGAGGAGTATCTTTTTTCTTTCCCCTCCTTGCATCTATTCTCCAATTGATGAATCGAAATATGTTTGGATTAAGGATTGGATCATGGGAGCAGACAAAAATCGACGTAATATTTTTTTAAAAAATCGTTTTCGGCTCGTCTTAAACCGAACGGAATGTCCCGCGGAAACGCAGCGGGAAACCTGGAATACAGTTAGCTCAGCACCAGATTTGGTGAATAACCTTAAACTTTCCAGCATTTCTAACTTTAGGGCGTTCGAAAAAATTCCTTCGCAGGATAACAATCCCGATTCATGCGTCCCCCTGCTTTCGAACGCATACTATGGAAGTAAAATCACAATTGCTTTTTAAACCAGGCGATTGTTTTTTGCAAGCCTTCCTGAAGATCGACTTTTGGCTCCCATCCGAGCAATTCTCTTGCCTTGGAAATGTTTGGCTGCCTGATTTTGGGATCATCCGTCGGGAGCTCTTTGAAGGTGAGCGAACTTTTACTGTCGGTTATGTCGATAATTCGCTCGGCCAGCTGCTGTATGGTCATTTCTCTTGGATTGCCAATATTGACCGGCTCATTAATACCCGATACCAGCAATCGATAGATGCCTTCAATGAGATCATCCACATAACAAAAGCTGCGCGTCTGCGACCCATCACCGAAAACTGTGATTGGCTCGTTTCGCAAAGCCTGGGGCACAAATGCTGGAATAGCGCGTCCATCATGCAGTCGCATACGCGGACCGTACGTATTAAAAATTCTTACAATTTTTGCATTCACATTATGGTAGCGATGATAAGCCATCGTCATGGCCTCTGCAAATCTTTTCGCTTCGTCATAAACGCCACGCGGTCCAACAGGATTTACATTTCCCCAGTAATCCTCAGTTTGTGGATGAACTAGCGGATCACCATATACCTCCGATGTGCTCGCCAGGAGCAACGTCGCTTTTTTTTCCAATGCAAGACCGAGTACTTTATGCGTACCCAATGCACCAACTTTCAGCGTCTGAATGGGTAACTCGAGATAATCAGTCGGGCTTGCCGGCGAAGCAAAATGTAAAATATAATCGATCTCCCCGGCGATAAAAATATACTCGGTTACATCGTGTTTAATAAATTTAAATTTTTCACTCTGAAGGTGCTCGATATTGGAGATATGGCCAGTGAGCAGATTATCCATGGCGATAACTTCATGCCCCTTTGCCAGCAAATATTCACATAGGTGGGATCCAAGGAACCCAGCACCCCCGGTTACCAATGTTCGTGGCATTTTTTATCCTTTCCTAGAAGAGAGAGCAATTGAAACTGATGTCCAACTTTGAAGCTTTCAAACACTTATACAAATCGACTGTATAATACATTCCCCATGCACTGAGACGCGGAATATCAATCTGTTATTGTATTTTGAAATGTGTTTTTTTTCAATTTAAAATTCGGAAAGCTTTGTAAAACGTTAACTAGATTTCACTCTCGTATTAATAATTCCATGAAATTTTCAGTGCTCCCGGCTGGTAATAAATTCAACCAACTGCAGCAAAACTTTTTTGTACTCGGAATCGGGGTAATAATCCAACAGCACAGAGGCATCTGCTGTCAAACTAGCCGCTTTTTCCGTCGCATAGCGAATCCCGCCATTTTCTTTAATAAAATCAATGATGTAGCGTACATCTTTTTTGTCTGCCCCTTTTTTCATCATCCGAATGATTTTCCGGTTATCTTTCTTTTCGGCATTTCGCAACGCATGCAAAAGGGGCAACGTAATTTTATTTTCGCGCAAATCGTTACCGATCGGTTTGCCGACCTTCTTCTCAGTTCCCAACAAATCCAACAAGTCGTCGCGAATCTGAAAAGCAAGCCCAATATCCTCGCCAAACTTTGCCATCATAGCAGTTTCTTCATCGCTTGCATTTGCGGACAGTGCCCCCAATTGGCAAGCTGCAGAAATCAAAGACGCTGTTTTATCTCCAATCAGACGGAAATAGACATGCTCTTCCATTTTATAATCACTACTGCGCTCCATTTGAAGCAATTCGCCCTGACTCATGCGTTCAGCAGTTCTGGAAATCACATCAAACACCTTAAAATCTTGCATTTTCAGCATTGAGAGCAACGATTTGGAAAAGAGATAATCACCCGTTAGAACTGAAACTTTATTTTTCCAGATCGCATTAATCGACGGGAATCCACGCCGCTGGTAGCTGTCATCGACCACGTCATCATGGACCAGGGTTGCTGTATGCAAGAGTTCGATTATCGCCGCTGCATGCAATCGGCGTTCATCGGGTTCTCCACCGTTTAGTCGACTCGAAAGCAGAACCATGATAGGCCGTAATCTCTTCCCTCTGTGAGCAACGAGATAGGAAATTACTTTATCAACCAGAAAAATATCACTTTTCAAATGGTTTTTAAAAACTTTTTCAAAAGCCCGAACATCATCTTTTATTGGAGTGATAATTTCTTTAAGCCGCACCGGTTCCTCAGGAATATTCAATTATGAATGAAAGCATATCACCTAAACAGCCATCCATTGCCGCATTTCCTCCATGCTTTACACAAAAACTGGTAAAGATAAGGATAAAATCAGCATTTGTCAACTCATGTTACACCGCGTACAAAGTCAGTCTTTGTTTGCCAAGAATGGCGATGCATGAGCGGTTCACCGGAACAAGGCAGGAGAGGATAAAATCGTATGCGCACTTTTTTAAAATCCAGATGGGAAATACGCACATCAGAATCGTGCATGAAATTTTTCACGCTCAATTGGAATGGAGAAAAGGAGGCAGGATTACAGTGAATTTTGTGCCTTTCTGCACTTGGCTCTCGACCTGTATGCTCCCCTCGTGGTGGGTCACGATGGAATTTGCTATGTGCAGTCCAAGGCCGGTTCCCTCACCGATCGGCTTGGTTGTATAAAACGGCGTAAAAATGTGTTTTAATCTCCCAGCGGGAATCCCGATCCCGGAATCTTCGAATTCAACATGAATGTTTTTATCCATTTCATCGATAAAGCTTCGGATTTGCAGTTCGCCACCATCAGGCATCGCCTGCATTGCATTCATAATTAAATTCAGAAAAGCGTGCCGAATACCATCGGTATTTACCTGACTAATCATCGGTGAAGTTAAATTTTTGCTGATTATAATCTCACGATGACGCAGTTCTTTTTCAATCAATCCCAGCGTGGATTCTAAAATATAGTTCAAATCAGTCTCCTGACGCTCTATGTCATTTTTACGGCTAAATTCGAGAAGATTGTTGATAATTTTCGATGATCGCTGAATATTGACCCGGATGATCGCAAGCTTGTTTTGCACATCTTCTTCCGTTGTGGGAATGACTTCTGACAGATAATAGCGCGCCGCTTCTATAATGTTCAGTGGATTGCGCAATTCATGGGCGATTCCCGATGAGAGAATCCCGATGGTTGCCAGCTTTTCGCTATGAATGAGTTGATCCTCCATGCGCTTCTGCTCAGTCACAATCCGAATATTTTCTATGGCAAATTCTTCATTATCAACAAGTCCCGGCATGGGATTCGCCCAAATATGCAGAACATCGTCATTGTATTTCGTTTCAACAAAATTTTCCCGCTTGTGCGCAAACGTTTCCTGCAGCGGGCATTCTTCGCAGGGCGCATCACGTTTAAAGTAGGCTTGATAGCATTTCTGTCCGATCAATTTTTCAGGAGAGCTGTCACACCAGTCCGCAAAGCGATTGTTCACCATAACGATGGAATAATTTTTATCCTGTACCGAGATTAAATCATGCACACTGTCGAACATCGCCTGTAAACGCATTTTGCTTTTTAAAATTTGCTGCTGCAGTAACCGTTTTTCAGTGATATCCCTGATCACACACTGGACAATGTTGCCGTTGTCTGTTTCAATGATATTAAAGGATACTTCCGTCTCACGTGTTTCACCTTCAGCGTTCTGAATGAGCAAATACTCAATTTCCTCGTAGAAATTTTCTTTCGCACGCAGGAAAGCAAATTGCAGTTTTTCACACTCGCCTGCATCACAAAATTCAAACAGGCTTTTGCCGATGAGTCGCTCCTGATCCAGGCCGAAAATTCGCGCTGCTCGTGCATTGGCTTCAATGACGCAGTAGCTCGCGCTATCAAGAATGAGGATTGCATTGTGGGAGACATGAAACAACTTGGCATAACGCTGTCTGCTTAAACGCAATTGCCGTTCGAGATCAGCTTTTTCGCAAGATGTTTGGATAATAAGCGGAAGTTTTTTTAGATAGTCCCCATCTTTTATAATGTAATCGTAAACCCCTTGCTTCATTGCCGCAACAGCAACCTTTTCGTTCCCGGCGCCGGTTATGAGAAGAATTGGTGTGTCTTTAATGAACACCCGAACAGATTCAAGCCAATCAAGGCCTGTCATTTCAGGCAAATTATAATCAAGCAGTATAATATCAAAGAGATGCTGTTTTACAAGACGAACAGCTTCATTTGGATTGAGTGCATGGGTTATATGAAAATCATTTTTATTTCGCTTTAAATGAATGCGTGTCAGTTCTGCGATATCCGGATCATCTTCCACAAGTAGTATTCGAATCATTTCTTTCCTCATTCGTTCGGCGCTGTAGTTCTCATTTGCGGCTTATTAGCAGTATCGGTTCTGTTTGCAGAGTGGACAGTGTCCATTTCATGAAAGATAATTTTTTTGCTTCATATTTTGGTCTTTTTCAACCGGCAAAGTAAAATAAAATGTAGTTCCTTTTCCTCTTTTTGATTCGAGCCAAATATCACCATCATGCGCTTCAATAATCTTCTGTACAATGACAAGCCCAATGCCCGTTCCACTGACATTTTTCTTGTTTCCTGCCCTGCCAAACATATTGAATATCTTTTTACGAGCGGATATCGGCACGCCCACACCGTTGTCTTTCACATAAAATTTAGGGAAAAATTCATCGTAGGAACAGCCTATTTCGATTTTCAATGGCACTTTATCGTTACAGTACTTAATGGAATTAACGAGGAGATTTGAATAAACATGGCGCAAGCTGTCGATGTGGCCGAAAACGTCAGGCATGTTTTCCTGTACAGTTATCGCTGTTTGCTCAAATTGATAAGCGCCATACAAGTCGATAAGAATATCATCGATGAGTTCATTCAGGTTGACGAATGCAAAATCGTCAGGTTTTATATGAATCCCGCTCAATGTGAGCAGGTCTTTGACCAGTATTTGCATTCTGTCGATATTATTCAAAATGCCACGAATGAATTTTTTACCATCTTCTGGTAACAATTCACTAAACGTATCTTCCAGAAGACTCGCGTATCCTTGCATAGTTACAATCGGGGTTTTTATTTCATGTGATAGAATATGGAGGTAGGTTTCCAGTTCCTCA
>QQUM01000534.1 GCA_008501545.1 Calditrichota bacterium | reverse complement strand
CAGCTGTGCTGATGAGCTGTAAGGCAGCGAATCGTCATAAATAATACTCCCACGAAACATGCGACTGGGTACTGTAAACATTACCCCTAATTACTGCATGAGAAACGTATTCAATAAACAATTTTGCCACCGGAGAGAATGGGAAAGCGGCACCAGGTTTTCGGGTCAAGATTTTCATCATCCAAATGGAAAGACGGCGCATAGCGTTCGCGCTTCCACTGGTTTCGCGACCAGAGTTGGAAAAAACGCTGCGTCCATTTCAGCAGATCGTCACACGAATAGTTCGGGAACCGTTCGCATAAAATTTTATAGGCATCAACCGGCATTTGCTTGTCACGAATCGCGGCCCGCTCGATAACATCGAGCACGGTATAGGGCATGAGATCGTCTTCGTCAGTTTGCTTGCTGCCGGCTGGCCTTAGTTCGGCCGTTGGTTGCTGCTCGTTCACATATTTCAATGCCGGAATGACGGGTAAATCCGGTGCGCCTGTTTTTTCTATCCAGACGAGCCATTCCCGCAAATATTTTTTGTCGATGCCGGCAATTGGTGACAGCCCACCGCTGGTGTCGCCATCCATCGTGGCGTAACCGACCGCAGCTTCGCTACGGTTGCTGGTGGAAAGCAGCAAAGCGCCGCGAATATTCGCCAGCATCCACACACTTGGGGCACGCACGCGGGCCTGAATATTTTGCAGGGCGAGATCGTCTTTTTCCCAGGTTAGTTTTCGCCCAATGCTCTGTTCGACGATAGTCGTGTAATCCTGCACCAGTTCGTCAATATTCAGTTCATAAAATGAGGCGCCAAGGCCTTTAGCTAATTTGTGTGCCGCGTTTCTCGTCGTTTCCGAACTGTTGCGTGTGGCCTGGTAAACGCACAGCAGCAATTCTTTTTTTAATGCATCACCCGAATTGATATTTTTTTTGCCGGGCAAATAGAAAAATTTTTTCATTAATCCGGCAAAGCCCAGCTCTTTTGCTGCTCTTTCGATCATGAGACGGATGAGGCAGGCCACAGCGGAGGAATCAGCGCCACCGCTCAGGGAAACGACAAAGCCATTGGAATAACTCTTTCGCATGTAATCAAAAAGCGCCAATGATATGGAAAAGGCAAATTCTTCTTCCTTGGTTAAAAACTGATTGGCATTTGAAATAGACCGACTCACCTTTTCCTGCGAATATGAGGGTGAATATTTGACCGGAATACGCTGTGTGTGTTCTTTGAACTCTGGCTGAAAACTGATGATGCGCATCTGGTTCAGGCGTGTCATTTGCACATCGATGACGGCCGTTGTGAGTTGCACATCCTGAAAGGAAAAGAGGCTGCCGACTGCGAGTAAATGGCCACCGCTGGCGATGATCCGGCCGCCATCGTAAATCGCGCGACCGGCTTCATTTCCCAGGAGATTACAGAAAACATAACTCGTATTGAAAGCGCGTGATCCCTCAAGGGCATAACGCATGCGAATTTCATGCTTGCCAAAAGCAAAATGGCTGGCGCTGGGATTGAGAATGATATCGACACCCATTTGGGCCAGCCGGTTGCCGGAGCGGTTACCAACCCAGGCATCCTCACAAATCTCAAAACCGATCTTGATTCCGCTGCAATCGAAAAAGATGTCACCGATTGGATAACTTTTGCCACGGATTTCAATTTCTGATCGCACACCAACCGGCCATGGTTTGAACCAACGATTCTCGTAATGGATGCCGTCACCAGCCAGAAATTGTTTGGCAGCAAACCCGGCGATCTGGCCGTCAACGATAAGGCAGGATGTATTGAAAACTCCACTCTGCAATGCAACCGGTAATCCTACAGCAACAATAATGTCCTGACAGTGCGGCGCGATTTCAAATAATTCCGAGATGGCTTTTTCGTGCAATCCGGCTGAATGAAACATATCCTCGCAACCGTAGCCACTGATACACAATTCGGGCAGGCAGAGCACCTGAACTTCTTCTGACTTTGCTTGTTCGATAGCTCGAATAATATGTTGGCGGTTGCTTTCCCAGGCCAACGGCGTCTGGTTCAGCGAAGCGGCGCCTACTTTTACTGGTTTTATCATTTTAATGACCGCCAACATTCTGGCGTCGTGCCTCAAAAATGAGTTCCGTTTTCAGCTGATGCAGTTTGCGCTCCAGTCCAACCGGGTACTGGTGCGGATTAACAAATCGCTTTATTCCACTGTGAAATCCAGCCAATTGTTCCTGTGCATAACGCCGTGTTGTGTGAATGTCCGGCGTATTATAGACGTACTCATTACCACGAAAAATCGGTTTGAGCAAATCTTCGAAAGTCGCTTTTGTGTGAATGAATTTTTGTCGTGTATGATCCATGGGATCAACGATGATGGGATTTTCCATATCGCTGATGCGTTCGTCATAGATGGCATCAGCGATGAATTCGTTGTTGTGCTGGAAGCGCCGGATTTGATGAATACCGGGATTGGAAATTTTTTCCCGCTGCTCGGACAGTTTAATTTTATACTGCCACTTGCCGCCCGGTGCGCGCAAAGCAGCCAGCTTGTAAACGCCACCCAATGCCGGCTGATCCCAGGCTGTGGTAAGTTTTGTGCCCACACCCCAAACGGTGATTTTGGCATCCTGGTCTTTTAAACTGAGAATGATATTTTCATCGAGATCATTGCTGGCGACGATTGCTGCGTCGGGAAAACCGCCTTCATCGAGAATTTTTCTTGCCTGTATGCTGAGATAGGCGAGGTCGCCGGAATCCAGGCGGATGCCGGTGAGTTCATGACCTTGTTTGCGTAATTTTTTACCGATTGCCACGGCGTTGTGCACGCCCTCGATGGTGTCGTACGTATCGACCAGCAAAACGCAATTATTGGGCATGGCTTTGGCGTATTCATCGAATGCTTCCAGTTCACTGTCGAAGGTCATAATCCAGCTGTGGGCGTGGGTGCCGCTTACCGGTATATTGTAGAGTTTGCCCGCCAGAACATTGGATGTGGCGTGGACGCCGCCGATGTATGCAGCGCGGCTTGCGGTCGTTGCCCCGTCGATGCCGTGGGCGCGACGCAGACCGAATTCCAATACCGGTTCACCGGAGGTAACCTGGCAAATACGTGAGGCTTTCGAGGCGATCAGTGTTTGAAAATTGATGATATTCAGCAGCGGTGTTTCCAGCAACTGGCACTGGATGAGCGGCCCGCTGACGCGTATGAGTGGCTGGTTGGGAAAAACCACCGTACCCTCCGGCACCGCATCGATATCGCAGGTGATTCGCAAATCACGCAGGTAGTCGAGAAAAGCTTGGTCGAAAAGCGGCGCATCGTCGTTGCCTTTCAGGGTTGCGAGGTAAGCGATGTCTTCATCGGAAAACTGAAAGTTTTTGATATAGTCGATGGCCGTATGCAAACCGCAGGCGATGGTGTATCCGCCCCGGAAAGGATTGGCGCGAAAGTACAGATTAAACGTGCCTTCATAGTCCACCTTTTTGGATTTCCATATGCTGTACGCCATGGTCAGCTGGTAGAAATCCGTCAGCAACGCCAGTGAGTGGTTATAAAGGTATTTTAGCGTGTTCATCCCAGGCTCCATTTTTTTGTCGTGTCTAATTTACACGAGGTGATCCAAGATGCAAGGGGAAATATATACGATTTCAGGCGCGGGGATCCATCGATTGGATGCCGGTATTGCAAAAAGCGCAAACCGGCATGACTGCTGGATTCGACCGTCATTCCGTTTTTTTCGTTTCCCAGCAAAAGAACGGAATCCCACTGTCACTGCTCTTTTGTTTAATTGGTAGTTCACAATTCCAGAAATGTGTGGTATTACGATGGGATGCCGGTATTGCAAAAAGCGCAAACCGGCATGAGAGTAGAGATGAAATGTCTTCCCAACTGCTTATTTTTCTGTTTTTTAATTGACGGATGATTTGTTATATTTTGCCTTCTGTTACAGTGATAAAAAAAGCTTTGCAGACCAGATTGAAAAATAGAACAGAAGGAGAAAAATGGGGATCGAGCGCAAACACGATAAACTTTGTTTTGTGATAATGCCGTTTGATGAGCAAATCAAGAAAGTGTACACCGATGCCATTAAACCTGCATGTGTACAAGCACAAATGGATGTTTTGCGTGCTGATGAACTCATCGGTCCATACAATATCCATCGCGACATTATCCAATATATTTTTAACAGCGATGTTGTTATTGCCGATCTGACCGACTGGAATCCCAACGTGTTTTATGAAATGGGTGTCGTGCATGCGATTGATAACAAGACCATTCTCATTAATGAAATCAAAAATAAATCTGCTGAAATTGAAAAATTGAAAAAGCAGTTATCCGAATACAAACAACCCAAAGCACAGCAGAAAAGGGGCGTGCAAAATAGGGCTGTGCTTTCCTTGCGTTCTCAGGCAATTGATAAATTATCTGAAGACGAAGTACAACAAATGCTCGCAAAAAATAATTTTTATGATAGCGGAAAAAATGAAAGTGGCTCAGGCATTCAACATCAGTACGAAAAACAATACAGCGGTAAAGTTGTTTTCGATGGCGCAACCGGTCTTTACTGGCAGCAATCTGGTTCATCAAAAACTATAAATTACAAAAATGCCGAGAAATATGTTGAACAACTGAATAGAAACAACTTTGCTGGATTTTCCGACTGGCGTCTGCCGACTCTTGAAGAAGCGATGAGTCTTATGGAATCGACACAAAAGCGTAGTGATTTGTTTGTCGATCCGGTATTTGAGAACACGCAACAGCATTTTTGGACTATGGATAAATCTTCCGCCGGTGACGTGTGGGTCGTCGGTTTCTCTGGCGGTTGCGGCGACTTCGACGTCTACGGCTCCAGCTACGTCCGTGCAGTTCGTTTGTGACAATTGGTTATTTGCTTATTTGAATTATTTGATCATTTATCCCGCGTAGCGGGATCGAAATTTTTTTTGCGGAATACGAGAAGGTGCGACGCACTTCATTCCGTCATGCCTGCAAGTTTTGAAGTTAAGTAGAAATTCCGTTAGAAAGTGCGTCGCACCTTTTCCGGAATGTGTACAATCGTAGGGAAGTGCGACGCACTTCATTCCGTCATGCCTGCGAGTTTTGAAGCTAAGTGGCAATTCCGAGAGAAAGTGCGTCGCACTTTTATCGGGGGTAAACCATGAAACGCAGGGTACAATTTGTTCAGGGTAACTATTATCATGTATACAATCGCGGTGCGAATCGGGATAAAATTTTCAGAGAAGATGAAAATTACCTGTTTTTGTTAAAACGTCTTGGAAAGTTTGCATTAAAATTCAACATTAGCGTTATCGCCTACTGTTTGATTCCCAATCATTATCATTTCCTGCTGCGGCAGAATTCCGAAAAATCCATCAACGATTTCATGCAGCGAACATTCAACAGCTACACAAAAGCATTCAATCG
>QQUM01000403.1 GCA_008501545.1 Calditrichota bacterium | reverse complement strand
TTTGCTGACCGGTTAAATTTGCCAATTTACGGTGTTGCAGCACCGGGACGCTTTGTCGTGAGCTATGATGATGGAGAGACGCAAATAGTCAATATTGAGACGACAGTTCGTGGTCGTCTTGTCGGCAACTAGTATTACCGGGAAAAATATAACATTGATAATAATCACGAATTTTACATGAATAATCTCACCAGGCGTCAGGTTATCGGTGTATTTCTCAACAATCTTGGCAATTGCTATCGCAGGGCGAAAAAACTGCGGGCTGCCCGTGATATCCTGCAGGCAGCTATTGCTATTCATCCCGGACACCCGGAAGCCCATACCAATCTTGGCAACGTATTTTATGAATTAAATGATACCGATACAGCCATCATAGAGCACAAAAGAGCGCTGAAACTTTACCCCTACCTTGCTGAGGCTTACACAAATCTTGGCAGCGTTTATGACGCCAAAGGCATGATTGATGAAGCCCAAAAAGCCCATTTAGATGCACTTGAGATCAAGCCGGACATGACGGGTGCCTACATTAATCTGGGCAATATCTATCTTAAAAAAGGAGAGTACAAAGCTGCATTGGGTGAGTATGAAGTGGCGCTTTTTTATGATAGCACCCTGGCTATTGCACATGCAAATATGGGCAGTGCCTACGATAAAATGGGCATTCTTTCCAAAGCACTTATCGCCTACAAACAGGCAATTGCTATCAATCCGAAACTCAGTGAAGCCTGGCTTAATCTCGGCAACTTGTACTCGCAACTGGGTATATTAATGGATGCCGCACAGACGTATGAAAATGCAGTCGCAATCAATACGGACAATCTTGAACTGCAACTTAGACTGGCAAATACATACAGAGATATGAAAAAATATCAAAAAGCAATTGCAGCCTACCATATCGTATTAAAAATCAACCCGCAATTTGCGCTGGCATACTACAATCTCGGCTTGTTGTATAGCAAAAACAGCAAGACAGCAAGCCAGGCGATCAAGGCTTACAAAGGAGCGATAAAATACGACGAAAATTTCGCTGAGGCCTATTTGAATCTTGGCTCCTTGTACCAGCTCGAAGAAAAAAACTACCAAAGGGCAGAAAAACACTTTAGGCGCGCTTTGAAACTTCGTCCAAATTTTGCTGAGGCCAATTTTAATATGGGTGTTGTATATTTAAAAACAGCCCGTCCCGATTCTGCAATTGCAGCCTTCAATCGTGTTTTATCCATACAAACAACTTCATCGGATGTCTTTTATCACCTCGGAATGGCATATCGAGATAAAGGGCGAATTGGCGATGAAATAGATGCCTTCGTTGAAGCCATCCGACTGTCGCCAAAACGCGGCGATGCGCATAATAATCTCGCCTATGCCTTCTTTAAAAAGAAGGAGTATGAGCGGGCACTTTATCACTTCGATCAAGCACTTTCACTGGGTTTCGCTGTTGACAGACAATTTGCCAGAGTCTTAAATCAATATCGTGATTAGTGAATAATAATTCAGGAGGCGAAATGCCACCCCCCAAAAGACAAAATCTTATGGTGATTGGCGATCGGGTTTTGATTGAACCGGAAGACAAGGAACAGCGTACCCAGGTCGGTTTATATTTACCCCAGTCAGTGACAGAAAAAGAACAGGTTCAAGGTGGTTGGGTTGTTGGTGTGGGACCGGGTACTCCACTCCCGGATCCGGGTAGTAGTGAAGATGAACCCTGGCAACGGTCCCAAAGTAATCCAAAGTATTTACCCATGCAGGTTGAAAAAGGCGATTACGCGCTTTTCCTGAAAAAATCGTCAGTCGAGATTAAATGGGATGAGAAAAAATATCTCATCCTGCCACAATCCGCGATTCTTGTGATCTTGCGTGAATCACTCAATTCTGATGATGAAGAGGAAAGCGGTTTGGATTTTTTATAATTCAAGAGGAGAAAATATGCAATACGGTGTTGTAAAAATGTGGGATAGCACGAAAAATTTCGGATTTATCGAAGGGGATGATATGCAGGATTACTTCGTACAGCCGGGTGATATTGAGCCAACTGTTCCGGGTCGACGGCTAAGAGAAGGCCAGCGCGTTGGATTCGATGTAAAAGTTGAACATCGCGGTGACAGAGCTGTCCATGTGCGCCTGGCAAAAAAATAACACAACATTTTGTTTTATTTTTACTTGCATATTATCATTCACATCTATTTTTACACATTGACCAAAGTAAATTGAAATAGTATTCGTGATTTGGCTTCTGTGGCATTCCCCTGTTTATCATGCGGGTGAGTTCAATTAAATAAATACTCACCCACTCAATAAGAACCTATTAATTTTCTTCCGCATCAAACTTCATTTCATTGTACTATCGGTATTTGGTAAGTATGCTGAATAGTTTTAAATAGTAACCGATAATTTGAATAGCAACAAGCACGACGCCGGGATTCAAAACACAGGAGTAAACACTTGGAAACAGCAATCGCAACCGAACCTACGAGTATGAACGGTAAAACTGCCAATCCGCCCTTGCGTTTGGAAGAAAAACTGGAAGAGGTGCGCGTCTATTGGAATGAGCATATTCACGATCTCGAACTCGCTAAACACCCTGTAGGCACGCTTGGTTTTTTCGATGACCTCGATGAGTACAGATTTGATAAACTGAATTATCTACCGAAACTCGTCGACTTTAAAAACGGCTATAAAGGTAAAAAAATCCTTGAAATTGGTTGTGGCGTGGGGATAGATCTCGCCCGATTTGCAGCAGGTGGTGCGAAAGTCACCGGAGTTGATCTGTCCGACACGGCAATTGACCTTGCACGAAAAAATTTTTCCGAACGTGGTTTGGAAGGAAATTTTTTACCCATGAATGGAGAAGACCTCGATTTTCCTGCGGATTCCTTCGATGTCGTCTACGTCCATGGCGTATTGCAATACACCGCCGATCCGCACCAGATGGCCAGGGAAATGAAACGTGTACTCAAACCAGGTGGTGAAGCCATATCCATGGTGTATAACCGTATTTCATGGCTCAATGCCCTGTCGAAAGTCATGAAGGTTGATTTGGAACACGAAGATGCGCCGGTCCTGGAAAAATACACCGCAGCTGAACTCAGAGATATACTCTCACCCTTTGATGAAACACAGATAATCCCGGAACGCTTTCCTGTAAAAAGTCGCCTGCACAAGGGCTGGAAAGGCGCAATTTTTAATGGTCTTTTCGTCCCGGCATTCACTGTACTTCCCGCTTCGATCGTAAAACCGCTTGGCTGGCATTTAATGGCTTTCTCAACTAAAACCTTATAACTAAATTCTGAATTTTCAATGAAACGAGAAATAGAACAACTGGCATCCAGGGAATGGGATGTCCTCATCGTCGGTGGTGGAATATATGGCGCCTGGGCGCTCTGGGATGCAACGCTTCGCGGTCTCTCCGCGGCGCTGATAGAGAAAGATGACTTTGGTGGTGCAACCTCTTCAAATAGTTTAAAAATCATTCATGGCGGTTTACGCTACCTGCAACATCTGGATATCAAACGCATGCGCGAATCCATCCACGAACGCAAAGTACTCATGCGTGTCGCACCACAATTCGTGCATCCTTTACCATGCGTTATGCCAACTTATGGCCATGGTGTCAAAGGCAGGGAAGTTATGTCGGTCGCCATGAAGATGAATGATCTCATTGGAATCGACCGCAACAAGGGCTGTGATCCCCAAAAAACACTCCCGGCAGGAAAATCAATTTCCAAAGATGAATTGCTGCACATTCTACCGGGCCTTGACGAAACCAATCTCACCGGAGGAGCCGTCTGGTATGATTGTCAGGTTTACAACTCGGAGCGACTGCTCATTTCGGTCATCAAATCCGCTGTCGAAAAAGGGGCAATGGCTGTAAACCATACCGAGGTCTTGAACTTCATAACGGAAGAAAACAAAGTTGTTGGTGTCAGTATCCGGGATAATATATCGGGCACAAATTACAAACTGAAGAGCAAAATAGTGCTCAATACAAGCGGCCCCTGGATTAATAATCTGTTTAGCCGGTTAAATGGCCACAGACCTGCCGAAGAATTCAAACTGTCAAAAGCCATGAATCTGGTTGTCAACAAACGATTGACAAAAGAATATGCAGCCGGTATTCCCAGTAAATTTGAATTCAAAGATGCTGACGCTGTTATCAACAAAGGATCGCGCCTGCTCTTTTTCACACCCTGGCGTGATTATACTTTAATTGGCACAACCCATGTTCCCTGGTCCGGCAATCCTGATGAATTTGCCGTTACAGAGGAAGATATAACAACTTTTCTCGACGAATTTAACCAGGCCTATCCGGCTATGGCTATCCGCCGTGACGAGGTAATTTATCACTATGGTGGCCTGCTGCCCATGGATGACAATGGCGAGGTGAAAACTGAACACGACGTCAAACTAACAAAACATTACAAGTTAATTGACCATCAGAAATTGAATGGGCTGGAAGGAATGGTCAGCATTTTGGGTGTAAAATACACCACCGCACGCGATGTTGCGGTCAAGTCTGTAAATGTGCTGATGAAAAAACTTCACAAACGCGGTCGTTCACGGACAGAGCGGGAGAATATTTCCGGCGGGGCAATCGCTGATTTTTCCCATTACCTGGAAGAAGAGCAAGCAAAACGCCCATGGGGACTTGATCAGGAAACTGTTGCACATCTCATTTATAATTTCGGAAAAGATTACACCCGCGTATTAACTCTTTTAAACGACAACGAGAGCTGGAGTGAGAAAGTGAGCGCGGATTCATCTGTTCTTAAAGCCGAAATCATTCACGGTATCCGGGAGGAGATGGCAGTTCATCTGACCGATGTCATAAAGCGTCGTACAGATTTGGGTTCCGCTGGTTATCCGGGTGATGAAGCAGCGCAGTGTTGTGCTGAAATTATGGCGGCAGAATTGGGTTGGAATGATGAGCGAAAGCAGAACGAACTCGACATGCTGAAAAAATCTTATCAGCCAGCGTAGTCACATGCCGATAGTGCGATTCAGGGGGGAATTGCCTGGAAGCCAGGCTTTGGATCATGACAAAAGTATTATTGGTTCAAAGCTTTGCGCATCGTGATGCGATTCCCCTTTTCATTAAACTCAATAGAATCCATGATATTATCGATTATGGATAAACCACGCCCGTAAACACGATGATCGAGCTCACTACCTATTTCCCTGTCTTTAAATCCTGTACCTTCATCTTGCACACAAATTTCAAGAATTCCATCAGCAACCTGTACATTTAAAATAATTTTCCGTGTACAATACAGATCATCTGTCATACGGATTTTACGCATTTCCTCAAATTTTGAAAATTCGTGTCCAGAAGAAAGTTCATCTTTCCACTCCGATTTGAGCTCCAAATTGCCATGTTCCCATGCATTGATGAGTGCTTCTTCCA
>QQUM01000210.1 GCA_008501545.1 Calditrichota bacterium | reverse complement strand
GTATGGTTTTAGTGTTGATAGATGGCGAAAAAAGGCACATTCAAAGTTCGAACATTTTTGCTTAGGTGTGCATAATTCTAATCTTTAATCGACTCAAAATAGAGCAGCTCTGATTCGAGATCGGTTCTTCTGAATCCTTGTATTTTAAAAACACTTCGAAAATAAAACGGTCTTTCCGGCTTCACTCGCAATGTATCTGAGTTGAGGGTTTCTACAAAATCACTCGAGGTTACTTTTTTGGTGGCACCAATTACCCCTACTTCATCAAATCCCAACAGAAGCAGAATTGAATTGTCTCCGGTACCTTTCACTTTTACAAGCACGCCATAATCTTGATGGTATTTCCCCTGATCTGGTAATTCTGGAATAAAGGAGTGTTTTTTTTCCATGTTTTCATCGAGGATGTAAAGCGCCGGCGGAATCGTCTCAAATTCAATTTCGAATGATTTTAATAACTCCTCCAAAATGTAAAGCGTCTTAAATTGCCCAATAAATATGACATTGTGATTTTCCATGTCGGACCAGAGAAGTTCCGATGCCAATTTCAAGGTAATTTCATTTTTGCTTGATTGTAAAACAGGCAGAATTTCAGAGAGTGACCAGGCAATGCTTGGTCGCATGTAGGTAAAATCGAGTAATTGCAATTCATTTTGCAATTCCGGATGTTTTAGAATAAAGTCGTGGTATGCTTGTGGTGAGTTAATATCCGCATAGCGTATATAGGCTTTGGACCTTTTCTTGTCAATACGGTATTTGTACATAAAAAAATGGTCGCCAAGTACGACCAGTATCGGTTTTGAATTATTTAAAAATTCTTCCCAAACAGGATTTGATAATGCGACGCTATTGCTGCTATGCGATGTGTCTTTCCTGTCGAACCACAAAAAAATGATTACCGCGAAGAGCAGAAAAATTATGGATAAATAAACTGGCAGAATGATTTTTGAATTTGGATGTACGTATTCTTGTTTGCTGATTTGAATATCGTAGTGTCCGCGGGGGATATCCAGCTTGTATTCATTACTCCTGCCTTCAGTTAAATAATAATGCTCGATTTTTTTTCGTAAATTACCAATGTATACCCGCACAATAGGATCATCGCTCGGATTGAATCGGGCGTCCTTGCCAAAAAAATCTGTTGCAATGACAATTTCTTTAAGTAGTTTTCCATCTAAATAGGCAGTGAATAAATACCGTAACAAGTCACTGTATTTTTGTGAGCGTTGAAAATCAGGACTATTGAGAATTTCTTCAAGAATAGCTTCTTTTTCTGTGTTACTTTCCATTATTATCGCAGTATTTTAATGAGGCATTGTTTTCAATAAATTTAATATCATTGACAACACTTTCAAGGTATTTGTAATATACAGGTAATTTACGTTTTATTTACAGTATTTATCATGATTATAAAATGAATTGTTCTTTTATTGCAATCAAAATAAACCACCTTTCAGCAAAATTGAAATCAGCAAATTGAAAATTGAGAGGTTTATAGATGCAAATTAATCGGGTTTTCTTGCTTCCACTCCTAACCGCAATTCTTCTCTTACTTGTTTTTCCAAATATAATATACACAGCCACAACCGGAAAATTAGCAGGAAAAGTCACCGACAAAGAAACCGGCGAGCCTTTGCCTGGCGCCAACATCATCGTCGTTGGAACAAATCTCGGTGCTGCTTCAGACGCGCAAGGCAATTATACGATTCTCAATATACCACCTGGCAAATACACTGTATTATTTCGCTTCATTGGCTACCATGAGGTCAACGTCCAAAATGTGCAAATCAATGTCGATTTCACCTCTCATTTAGACAATGCGTTGTCGCCATCAACCATTGAAATGGAAGAAGTGGTGGTGCTGGCCGACCGTACGCCTTTGGTGCGCAATGATTTAACCAACACCCAGGTTGCCGTCACATCAGAAACGATCGATGCGCTGCCTATTGATGAACTCAGTCAGGTCATCCGTCTGCAGCCGGGTGTCACCACCGACAACAGTGGAGAAATTCATATCCGCGGTGGGCGCTCAAACGAAATTACCACTCAGGTGAACGGTATTTCCGTGGCAAATCCTTTTGATAATTCACAGGCTGTTGGTATAGCGACCAACGCAGTGCAGGAGGTTTCTGTCTCTGCCGGCACATTCTCGGCTGAATATGGCAATGCGCTTTCCGGGGTGGTTAATTATGTGACAAAAGAAGGCGGTAACGAACTCGCTGCAACCTTTAAAACATGGTCTGGTGATCACGCCACCACACGCAAGGATATTTATTTCGGTATTGATGAATTCGATCCACTGAATAAAAGACGGCTCGAGGCCACCCTGGGCGGCCCTATTCCGGGCACGAATAAAAAGGCTAAAATTTTTCTCTCCGGTGTAATGCAGAAGGATAAAGGTTACCTTTACGGTTTGGATATTTATAAGCCGCAGGATATTCTTCTCATTGACGGGGATTCTTTGATATTTGATCCTTACGGTGATGGATTGCCATCTGGTTCCGGCGATACTGTGCCGATGGCGGTGAAGGAATCTTACAATGCGACTGCCAAGCTGAGCTATGATATGACGGCACGGGTGAAATTGAGCTACGACCTCGTTTTCGATCATTCAAAATTGCCTGGCCCCGGTCAGTTTCGTAATTTTCGCTTCAATCCAGATGGCCGCCGTTTTTTGTACAAACAAAATATCAGTCATTCATTCAGCTTGACCCATGTATTAAACAATGCATCATTTTATACTTTGAAATTTGCAGGTAATTTCACCAACGCCAAAAATCGTGTTTATGAAAATCCACTTGATGACCGCTACGTTGCCAGCTACGAAGGAAATCTCAATAACAATCTATTTCCACAAACCGATTATCTTGCCGGCGGTCACAATCTCGATCGGGATGAAGATAAAACCACTTCTTTTATCAGCAAACTGGATTTCATCAGCCAGGTGACGCCGGTGCACGAACTCCGCTATGGTGGTGATTTCGTACAACATGAATTGCGGCACGAAAGTTACACGCTCCTGCATGCAGATATTTCAGGTGCTGAACCGCAAATCATTCCTTACCCGGAAGTGGACCCGGATTTTACCGAATACCAATTTTATAAGCACAGACCAGTGCAAGCTTCTCTTTACCTGCTGGATAAAATGGAATTAGCAAAATCCTTCATTCTTAATGTTGGCATACGTTATGATTATTTTAATTCACAAGCGCTTTATAATCCCGATCTCATCGGTACTGTTGACAGCGGTGTCGACCGGAATTTGATCGAATCAGAAACAAAACACATGCTGGCGCCGCGAATCAGTCTGAGCTTTCCTATAACTGATCAGGGCATCATTCGATTTTCCTACGGGCATTTTTACCAAACTCCACCTTTAGAAAAAATCTACCGTAATCCACGTTTCGAAGACCTGGGTTTTATATCAGTTCCTTCATTTGGCAATGCCAACCTGGAACCTGAAAAAAGTATTCAATATGAGTTGGGTTTGCAACAGGCTTTGACTGAAGATTTGAAATTTGACTTGACGGCATATTATAAAGATGTTTCTAATCTCATTCAAAGCCGTCGTTTGGTTGCCGGGGAGGCGGCCGCCAGCAAAGAATTTAATGTCATTACCAATATCAGCTACGCCAATGTCAAAGGCTTCACGATTTCATTGCTTAAAAGACCCGCCCATAACGGGCTACTTTCCGGAAGCATTGATTACACATTTCAGGTGGCGGAAGGTGCCTTTGAAGACCCTCTTGATTTCTTCCTCGACGTGCGTTCCGACAGGCAAAGCGAGCAGGCTTTTGTCCCATTGTCCCACGATCGCACCCACACTCTCAACAGTACACTGACACTTTCTAAATCACAGAATTGGTCCCTGAGTGGTATCGCCAGCTACTGGTCCGGCACACCTTATACACCGACGCTGCCTTCCAATTTGACGACAGTAGAATTTGAAAATAACAGCGCCCGCCGTCCTCTTAGTTTTAATGTTGATTTACGATTCGAAAAATTTTTGAAAATGGGCGCTTTACGATATTCACTTTTTTTTCAAATGAACAATGTACTTGATTTGCATAATGAACGTCTGATTCATCGTTCCACCGGACAGTCTTTAACTTCTTTGGATGAAGTGAATAATCCAACGCGCTTTGATATTTTGCGTGCTCAAATGAGAAATAACCCGGCCATATTTTTCCCTGAAATCTTTTTGGATTCATTTTATCAGCGGGAAGACTGGCTCTCCGAACCGCGCGAAATTCGGGTTGGTATGAGTTTTTCATTTAATTAGAGTTTAAAAAAGGCAATGTAATAATGAGAAAAACAATCCAGATAATTTCACTGCTCTTGCCGTTCGCATTTCTACAAGCGCAGGATCAAATGCCGAGTGTGGATTATAAAACCCTGCCGCTAAACAAACGCGCCCGCATCATGGAAAAATGGCGTTCGAACCTGGACAAGGCCGCGCAAGAAGATGACCGGTATGATAGTATTAAAGAAGTGATTATCAATGGCAATCAAATCAAGGTATTGCTCACCAACCTTGGGTCGCTTTCCTCGGGAAATGCAGACAATATTTTTGCCGATTTGTTCTGGCCGCGCGGGGCGGGCGGCTTGGGTTATGCTTATGAATTCGGCCCGATGGTCGCTGCAGAAGTTGTTAATGATGCTGGAGATACGCTGCACATTGTTAACGATGGTTTTTTCGATGCATGGAACGGAGATTTTGAGCCAGGTACGGCCAACCGCTGGGGATGGCGCCCCCGCAAGGGTTTCAGTGATCCGGCCAATCCTGAACTGGCCCACTTCTCCGATGACGACAGCGATGGCGATGATAAACCGGACTCATGGCCGGAAGAATATTTCAATGAAAACCTCGGGAGATATGTCTGGCCCGCATTTCTCGGTGATGACGCCACCACGCCGGATGAAGAGGTGTTTTATGTGTTGGATGATTTTTCCAACGCGGAATTTCCCTATTATCCTTTTCCTGAAGATTCCAGCAAGCGTGGTTTGGGCCTGGATATTCAAGTGCGTATTTTTCAATTTAATAATGAGTTGGCCGAGGATATCATTTTTCTTGTTTATACGATTACCAACGTCAGCTCAAAACCTTTAAATAAAGTCTGGTTGGGCATGTTTGGTGATCCACACGTCGGTGGCATCGGAGATTTTACCGATGATTATGCAGATTTTATTTCAAAGTTTGATGAGCGTTATCCGTTCAAAGCACGCAACATGCTTTTCGCTTTTGATGAACCAGCTATCGGTGACGGCGGATTGACGACCGGCTATTTTGGCTACAAATTCCTCGAAAGCCCCGGTATCGACAACGATGGTGTGGATAATGACAATGACGGCTTGTTGGATGAAAGCCAGCTAAACGATGCCGGCGAACTCGTTTTCGGGCCGGTTGG
>QQUM01000355.1 GCA_008501545.1 Calditrichota bacterium | reverse complement strand
TAGGATATTCTTTTGTCATCTGGTTCACAAGAGACATGCTCTCATCCAATGTGAGATAGTTCATCGATTCCCATGTTCGTTCAATTAATTCGTTATCAATACGTTGCATTTACTCCTCAAATGGTCTGTTGCATGATCTGTTGGATACATTCAGATTTTTTTTAATAAAGACATAAAATGAATAAAAACTGTAATTGCTCTATTTATCGTTCAGTATTTCAATTATACTCGCTCAGTTACACAATCTTTAAAGATGTTGACGATTTTTTTTGCCACGCACAGAAGTTTGCAAATTTGCCCCTTGTTTTCCCTATGATTGAAGAGAAATAACATCATTTTGAATGCAAAGCGCAAGAAAAGAAATTTCCAATAAGCTGCCCAATCGATCAAATCACATAATTGCCGGCAGAAAACACCCGTATCCTCAGTGTAATCTGAAACAGCATGCTGATAAAAATTAAATAGCCGCTCATGTCGGCCCACGAGCGGCTATGCAAAGCCAAAATTTATATCAGTAAAGCGTTCCTGTTTTCGCAGGATTGGCTATTTTAACTCATCAATTGAATTTATTATTTTTCCGGCAATACCGTATTCAATAGCTTCTTCCGCTGACATCCAATAATTTCTGTCTGTATCCTTGCTCACTTTTTCGATTGGCTGCCCTGTTTCTCTGGCAATTATTTCATTCAATCGCCTGCGCATTTTCACAATTTCTTTGGCTTCGATATCAATATCCGTGGCCTGGCCGCCAACGCCACCCATCGGTTGGTGGATGAGAAAACGGGTGTTGGGCAGGCTCAGCCGGTCATCTTTGGGTACAGAGAGATAAATATGTGTACCTGCACTTGCCACCCAGCCTGTACCGACGATGCGAATCCGCGGTTTGACAAAGCGGATTATATCATGGATAGTATCACCGGATTCCACATGGCCACCTTGCGAATTAAGATAGATGGTGATGTCATCGTCTGAATCTGCTGCAAGCGCTGTGAGCATCATCATCGTTTCTTTGGCAATTTTCTGATTAATTTCACCACATAAAAACACAGCGCGTGCCTCGAATAGTTTTTCCGCTATCGATTTATTTTTTGCCGTATTTTCCTTTTCGTTGTTATCTTTTTCCTCTGCATCGAAGAAATACATGGTTGCTCCTTAAATTTATTTATCCTGTTCCAGATGCGATTCGTTTTCAGATCTCACTATACAGCCACGCGATGTTCGAACAAATCATTGTATTGTCAAATTTCGACGGGATATTAAAAAGAATGAGTACTGAATATATATATTTGCACACCTGTTAACGAAAGCAAGTTATTGTAATATTCGTTTGCCGCTTAGCCTGCTCATTATTTGAGAAAGAATGTTTAATTTTTTTGTTTAACGTAGTCAGGCGGCAACATCGACCCCTCACCAAAAAAGAATTTCTCCATTTCCTGATCGAGAAGTGCCTGCGCTTTTGGATCGGCTAAATTGAGCCTGTATTCATTGATAATCATCACCTGGTGATCGAGCCACATCTGCCAGGCAGCCTTCGAGACATTCTCAAAAATTCTTTGCCCCAATTCACCCGGTTGTGGCGCTTCATCGAGTGCTTCACTTTCTCTACCTAACTTAACACAAAAAACTGTTCGAGCCATTTTTTCCTCATTTTCGTCTATTTCTAAAAAATTCAATCAATGTATTTAATTCAACCCCCAGTTTCAAGCCCTATTTCGGCAACTCGGCAGAAATATAAAACCCCTACACAAAACGAATTTATCCTGCCGGATAATCCACTTTTTGTTCAAAAATGTTATGATTGTTCCCAATTAACCCAAAGCCGCGAAATTGCTGTAATCCACATGTGAGAAAACGTTAACATTTCTGCGTTTACAGCCGAAAAACAGAGAAGAGCCAAACGATAAATTTAAAAAATGTTAAGGCACAATACGCCCGCCTTGCAGGTGATGGAGTTTTTGATGATAAATGTTACACGATATATTATTTTTGCCCTCGTATTTTTTAACATCGGGCAGATGAGCTTCGTCCAGGGAAAAGAAATCAAAGATCTAAAGAAACAGGAACCCAGTGATTCATTATTAATTAAGCGTTCATATCTTTCCGTACAGCCTGCGCTCAACTGTTCATTAAAAGTCCTTTCACCAGAAAACAGGACGGTCACATGCGCCGACAGCATTCTGGTTCTCGCAGAAGCCTTTGCAACTGGCGGTATTCAGCCCATTACGGCACAATGTACGATTAACGGCAAAAGTGTACCCCTCATTCAGGACACGCTACGCGCAATGATTCCGCTGCTTGATGGAGAAAACCTGATCGGATTGCACTGCGTTTTTACCGATATTGCCGGCAACGTAAAACAGTGTGCTGACACGTTGGTCGTTGAAAAATGCACACCCATCACAAGCAATGCCCGCATCATTTCTCCCGAATATAATACATCCGTCTGCAATGACAGCGCAGATGTTGTCATTGTTGCGACGGCACAAGGCGGTGTGCAACCTGTAACGGCTGAATGTTATGTCAATGGCGTTCCTGCCAGGGTGAGCGGCGACACAATGCGTGCCCGCATTGCGCTGAATAGCGCAAAAACGATCATCGGCGCTACATGTATTTTTACGGATGCTGAGGGCAACAGAACGGATGCAACCGATATCATTGTCGTAAATAAATGCGATCCCTTGATTAGCTCCGTACAAATCATCACCCCGACACCGGAAAGTATGGTGTGCGGTGATCAGGTTGAAGTTATGGCGATCGTTAAAATATCCGGCGGGATACAACCGGTATCAAGCATCTGTAAAATCAATGATATTGATGTTCCATTGCAGGGGAATACATTAAATGCAACTGTCCCTTTACCCACCAACAGCAACATCATCGGTGTACACTGCATAATTACCGATGCTTTGGGAGATATCCACCAAAGCGCAGATACTGTCTCGGTTCAAACATGCCCGCCATTAGAAGCTGATTTGACTATCCTTTCTCCGCAAAACCGGTCTGTTTTGTGTGAGGACAGTGTAAGCGTGACCGCACTCAATCATATACAAGGTGGACAGCCGCCGTATACAGTTTCGAGCACAGTTAACGGCTTCGATGCAACTATTCACGGGGATACGTTACAAGCAAAATTAGCTTTGAAGGATGGCACAACTTTTATTGGTATCCACAGCGTGATCAGTGATGCGGCTGGTAATGTCACACAAATTGCGGATACATTGTATGTTGAAAAATGCGCACCAATACAGAGCAACATAGAAATTGTCTGGCCGGCAAATGAGGCATCAGTTTGTGATGACAGCGTCGAGGTCATTGCCATCTTTCAGACAAGTGGTGGTATTGCACCAATCGATGTGAAAGGCGCCATAAACGGCGTACCGGCTATTATCTCAAACGATACATTGCGCGCAAAAATAGCGCTGAATTCACAGTCAAATCTCATTGCCGCTTACGCACTGTTTTCAGATGCCAGTGGCCGGGAATCGTTCAGCTCCGATATCGCGACGCTCTTTAAATGCGATAATTTCCATGCGAATATCGAGATTGTTTCTCCGGCAGCAGGGCAATCTGTTTGCGAAGACAGCGTGACTGTCGTGGCGCAGGCAACATACGACGGCGGAGAACAGCCAATCACAGCGAATTGCACAATCAATGGCGTACCTGCTGTGTTTTCAAATAATATATTAAGTGCGAGGATTCCCCTTTTACCGCAGTCAACTTTTATCGGCGTCCATGCAGTTTTCACTGATGCAACCGGCAGTATTAGCCAGGCGGCGGATACACTGACGGTCTTTGCATGCGATGGAACAGAATTTACAAGCGAAGTCGTCATCCTGTCGCCACAAAGTGGAGAAAAGGTCTGCGATGACAGTGTCCGCGTCGTTGCACTGGCCAAAAGCAGTGGCGGCGATGGCGCTGTCAATTCCAAATGTACGGTCAATGGCATTCAAACTCCGGTTGTGAATGATACAATCCGCGCAACCATTGCCGTACACCCTGACAGTGCAACATTCATCGGTGTACACTGCCTGTTTACGGACGACGGTGGGCAAATCACACACAGTGCAGACACAGCGACTGTTTGGCGCTGCGACGGCTTATTTCGCGGACAGGTGAGTTTAATTTCACCAAACAGCGGACAGGTTTTCAGCACCGATAGCATCCTCGTTTCCGCGCAGGTTACATGGTATGGGGGCACAGCACCAATCAATGTGGAGACACAAATAAACGGCCGGGATGCAACTACCATCGGCGATACCGCCCGGGCATGGCTCCCGCTTTACACTGGCGCAAATTTCATCGGTGTACACAGTGTTTTTACAGATGCAGATGGAAATGTCACCCAGGCAGCGGACACGGCAACTGTTTTTCGTAAGGGATTTTCCAGCCAGATCGTCATCGTTTCGCCCAAAGACAGCAGCATGATTTGCCACTATGATTCAATCGATGTGTCAGGTTTTATCAGCGTTTCCGGCGCCGCTGGCCCGGTTCGCGTACAGTATGCAATTAACGGACAGCAGTACGATGGCACACCGGGAGATTTCGTTGCCAAAACAGCAATGCACAAGGGATGGATGCCGATTATTGCCTCTTGTACTGTGACAGACGGCGCTGGAACTGTGGTCACAAGTTATGATTCGATTACAGTGTTTTTCGACAAAACACCACCAGAAGCTGAAATCAATTTTGAAAACCTGCCCGAGATTAGTGGTTTTGTCTGGGATGATGAAAGCGGCATCGAATGGATCAGAATGGTAACACAAAACAATGTCACCGTGATTTTTGATAAATTTGAACCGGGTGCCCGTAAGGTTCAATTTCGCAGTATGCCAATCGATGCATCAAAGCCAAGCGGTTTTACGTTCAAAGTTAAAAATCAGGCAGGATGTTTCGCTGAATTCGATCCCATTTATCTGCAACTTGCGCCCGATGGCGGCATGCTAACGCACAAATTCACGCTGCCCCCACAAGATCGCTATATGCGTATCGAAAATAAAGGTGTGGAACGCATCACATTGCAAATCAATGAGCAACCCATCCATTTTTTAACTGATGTGAGCAGGGATCATGGTCCCGGACCAGTTTACCAAATGCCGCGGTTCGGCCGTTTGGCGATCGATATTCATCGCTTTCTGGCAAGCGATTCCAGTGCATTTGTCCTGATTTGTGAGGGTCCGGCCGGATCGATGGCAGATTTTCTTATCGCCGACGTACAGACAGATCAGGTAGTGACGGAAATTAAGGAAGACCATTTTCCGGCATTTGCAATTCCACAAAAATTTGCGTTATCGCAAAATTACCCAAATCCCTTTAATGCGGAGACGGTGATCGAATACAGCTTGCCCGAAATGGCAGCAATGACTGTGAAAGTTTACAATCTCCGCGGGCAGGAAATAACGACACTTGTCGAC
>QQUM01000195.1 GCA_008501545.1 Calditrichota bacterium | reverse complement strand
ATAGTGAAAAAAAATGCAAGCCATCGCTTATTATTGAAAATGCGAAGTCAATCATTGTTTGCGGGCAAAATTACAATACAGCCTATCCGCTTTCTACAGATCCGGCAGAACCTGGCCAAGCCTGGATTAGCCGATATGCCTGGGGTGATGATTATCATGATATATTAAAAAAGAAAATTACAGAATTAAATGACTTTTGGCTTCAACTCTGTGAAAAAAAATATGCTGGTCGATATTACGTTGATACCGGACCAGTACTTGAAAGAGCATGGGCCGAAAAAGCAGGGGTAGGGTGGCGAGGGAAAAATACCTGTATAATTAATCGCGCCCAGGGATCGTGGCTTTTTCTCGCCGTTATTCTCACAGACGCTGAATTGCCGGCGAATCAGATGAGCAAAGATTATTGTGGAAGTTGCACAGCCTGTATCGATGCCTGCCCGACTGATGCAATTCTAAAACCTTATCTTCTTGATTCCAACCACTGCATTTCCTATCATACAATTGAAAACAAAAATCTAATTCCTGAGGATTTACAACCACAATTTGGGCGACAAATTTTTGGTTGTGATATCTGTCAGGATGTTTGTCCCTGGAACCGAAAAGCCGCAGTGAGCGATGAACAGGCATTCCAACCACGTCCTAATTCAGTAAATCCGAAACTAAATTACCTGCTGCAGCTTGATGAAAATGAGTTCCGCACATTATTTCGTAAATCACCGGTAAAACGAACAAAATATCGTGGTTTTATACGCAATGTATTAATAGCTGCTGGAAATAGCGGCGATAAAACACTTCTATCTTTAATTAAACCATACACCTTATATGAAGATGAAATCATTGCAAATCAAGCACGCAAAGCTATCCAAAACATTTTGAATTTATCAGCTATCGAGGAATAAATGACGGTTGAGGTTCTATTTTTCGCAATGTTACGAGATGTCACGCAGCATGATCTTTTAAAATACGACTTGCGCACCGAATGCACTGTTGATGAATTGGTTCATCAACTTTATGCTGAATATCCCGGTTTAAATAAATATAAAAAAATAGTCCGGTTTGCAGTAAATGGCGAATATTGCGATCCCAGCCAAATTCTCAACGATGGCGATGAAATCGCCTTGATCCCCCCGATCTCCGGAGGCTGAATTGGTTGAGATTACAAGAAAAAACATCGATATGACCTGGCTTCTCCAACAGACAGAGAATCCAGCAACGGGCGGTGTCGCTGTATTTGTCGGACGAGTGCGTGATCATTCTGCAGGCAAAACCGTCGAAAAAATGGAATACTTCGCCTATGAAAAAATGGCGATAACTGAACTGGAAAAAATAGAAAAAGCAGCACGACGAAAATGGCCGGTCCACGAATTGGTCGTTGTCCATCGACTGGGAATGCAAAATGTTGGCGAAATAAGTGTTGCAATTGCTGTTTCTTGCAGTCATCGGGCTGAGGCTTTCGAAGCCTGCCGTTTTATTATTGATACATTAAAAAAGAAAGTCCCAATTTGGAAAAAAGAATATGGACCGGATGGAACCATGTGGGTTGACGGAGAGATTCCGGTTTGATTTGGTGCTTGCTATCCAAATAATTGTAATGATAATGGAATAACTTGTATTCATCCAATCAATCGTTTTTATATAAATTAAGCATAAACCCAAAAGCTGGAGGATGCTATGAATATTACCTTTCAAGGACATTCGTGTTTTACTGCTGAACTTGGCGAGCATCGGTTGATAATCGACCCATTTTTATCCGGGAATCCCATAGCTAAGCAAAAACCGGATGAGGTCGTATGTGATTATATCATCATTACACACGGTCATGGTGACCATGTCGGCGATGCATTAGCTATAGCCAGGAACAATGACGCAACAATTATTTCAAACTTTGAAATCGTGACGTATGCCCAGCAAAATGGTATTGAAAAAGCTCATCCAATGCACATTGGTGGTGCACATGACTTCCCATTTGGCAGGGTAAAGTTTACTATTGCCCATCATGGCAGCACTTTAACAACCGACGACGGACTTATTCCATTGGGAAATCCGATGGGTGTTTTGATTACATCTAATGGAAAAACGCTTTATCATTCAGGTGATACAGGTATATTTCTAGATATGAAGCTGATCGGTGAGATGCATCCTATTGATACGGCCCTTCTGCCTATTGGCGATAACTTTACAATGGGAATTGACGATGCAGTAAAAGCGGCTGAATTCCTGAATGCCAAAGTCACAATTCCGATGCATTACAATACATTCGATCTTCTCAATCAGGATGCGAACGAATTTATCGAAAAATTGGCCAGGAAAGGCTTGCAAGCACATGTTTTAAACGTAGGCGACTCTTACGAATTCTAATCGTGAGGAAACTCGGGCAGATGAATGAGCGCTGTCCGAGTACTATGCAACCCTTTTATTTATTTTGACTTTCAGATGCCGCTTTTCTATATTTCGCATTCTTTTTTTATCTATTATGCTGTAATGGAGTTGATGTTGCGCAAAATCCAGTTTACAAAATTAAGTGCTACCGGCAATGATTTTATTCTCTTCGATAACCGAACCAAGGTTCTGTCCGGGGATGAATATGCGTTTTTCAAGAAAATCTGTACTAGAAGAACAGGAATTGGTGCGGATGGCATTTTACTCATCGAGAAAAGCGATGGCTTTGATTTTAAAATGCGCTACTATAATGCTGATGGCTTCGAAGCCGAAATGTGCGGCAATGGTGCACGCGCAAGTGCATTTTACGCGACTCAATATTTTTTTAGTAAGAACAAAGTTACTTTTGAAGTAAACAATGAATCCTATACAGCAACCGTTGAAGGATCACGTGTCGCTTTATTGATGCAGCCTCCTGAGGAAATCAATTTTAAACCAAACGCACTGGAAACCAACGGATTTACTGAAGGCGCATCACTGGTTGTTGGTGTACCACACTATGTATTATTCACTGACAATAATGAGGCTGTTGATGTGGATGGTCTTGGCGCATACTATTGCCATCATGCAGTATTTCAACCCAGACAGACGAATGTAAATTTCGTATCAAAAATAAATAATGAATTTAAAATTCGTACTTATGAGCGTGGTGTGTACGAAGAAACACTTTCCTGTGGAACCGGAACCGTTGCATCCGCATATGTAATTCATCATACACAAAATCAGTCCTTTCCGCTCAATTTTCATGCAGGTGGTGGATTGCTGACTGTAGACTTCGATCCGGAAACAAAACGACATATGCTAATTGGGACGGTGGATGTTATCTATCAAGGTACTGTTGAAATTTCGGTTTTAACAATGTTGAATCAGGTATATTAAATGGGCTTTCGGTCACAACAAAAAATTGACCTTTCACGGAATAATGAACCGCGTATCTTAATATGCAGACTTCGTCATCTCGGGGATGTGATTGTCTCGACACCACTTATTGATGCAATAAGGTCGGCCTTTCCGAATGCGCATATTTCATATTTAACCGAAGAAAAATTTGCACCAATTCTTAAGAATAATCCAGCACTTGATGAGATTATAGCTGTTAAGACGATCAGAGTGCCATTCGAGAGCCGGCGCCAAGCTTTTAAACGGCAGTTATCACTTATCTCCAGGCTTAGGGATCAAAACTTCGATATTGTGATAGATTTGTTCGGGAGTTATCGATCAGCACTTTATACATTTCTATCGGGAGCAAATGTACGAATTTGCGGCAATCCAAAGGTGAAACGCATTTTCTACACACATTTCCAAAAAAATGTTTTACCCCAGGAGAGTATCGTGTTACGGTACCTGAAATCATTGCATTTTTTAGGTATCGAACCCAATAAACAGAAACCGCATATCTTTCTAACCCGTGACGAAAAAGATTTCGCTTTTAATTACTTGCGCAGCAAGGGGCTCGATCCCCATCAGCCAATCATCGGTCTACATCCTGGTGCAACCTGGCCAACAAAAATCTGGGATTATACGAATTACTCTCAATTAGCCCAGAAATTATCCCGGGAAGGATTTCAAGTATTTGTTACTTGCCGTCCGGGTGAAGAACATATTACGCGAAAAATAGCAGGTGGTTGGATTGGGCCGGTAATTATCGGTGATGTTTTGCCAGTACGGCAGTTAGCTGCAGTCATTCGTCATTTCCTGATTCATGTTTCCAATGATTGCGGAGTCATGCATCTCAGTGCAGCCGTCGGCACATCTACATTCGGAATTTTTGGCCCAAGCGAACCCAAAGTGTGGTTTCCCTATGCACAAAGTGACGGTCATAAAGCTTTCTGGAAAGAAATTGATTGCAGGCCATGCTTCACAAAGGAATGCGCCAAAGGAACGGGTGCTTGTATGGTCGCAATTGATTATATGAATGTATTTAATGAGATTATTGCCCGCATTAAACAATACAGAGAAAGCAACGACCCACATCTTTTAGGGGAAAGTTAGTCTGCGCAGGCATGTAAATTTATGAAAAATGCACAAAACTTTCTGAAATCTTCCCTCACAAACAAGTGGACTGTAATTACAGCACTCAGCATTATTACCTTTTTTATTGTCCTGACAAACCTGATAATCAATCGTTCCTTTATTGACAAAATTATGTACATTATCGAAGATGAGCTGGGAAATCGCTTGTGCATCGTTAGCAATAAAATCGCAGAAAACATTGAATACGATATACTGTTTGGAAACATACCTTCATCATTCACCAATTTTTTTCCTTCTGACATAAGCTTCCTGAACACACTCCTGGAAACAGAACAGCAAATAAATGATCTCCAGTCACTCTACATTGTCGATCGTGATTTTCACAATATCGTGTCTTTTCCTGCAATCTATAAACCTGGCGAAATCGTTTCACACCTGGTTGCAGATAGTGTATTCTTCCAGCTCACACTGCAAGATTCTGTTGTCGCATCGCCAATGTACGAAGTTTCAGGTAATTATTTTAAAACAGCTTACGCTCCTTTAAAAAATGATATCGGAACAATTATAGGTGTAGTTATTGTTGAAGCATCTGCATCGCAATTCAACACAATTCGGGAATTTCAGCGTTATATGAATGTTGGATTAGCTTTTACTTTTGCTATTTTTGGAATCGCTATTTTGTTTATATACTGGATTGTTTCCCAATTTTCTCAACTGCAAATTTCTGCACAGCGCAATGAACGCCTTGCATCGATGGGGCAAATGGCAGCAACAGTCGCACATGAAATACGCAATCCCCTGGGAATAATAAAAAGCACTGCAGAGGTCATGAAAGCGCAACATGCAAAAGCGAAATTATCTGATGAATTACTTGGTTTCATACCTGATGAAGTAGATCGTCTAAATCGATTGATAACAGATTTTTTAACATTTGCCAGAGATCGTGATCTGAACCTTACCCAATCAAATATCGCTGCGACCATTGACAAAACGCTTCGT
>QQUM01000416.1 GCA_008501545.1 Calditrichota bacterium | reverse complement strand
TGGCCACATCAGTCACGCTCATTGGCCGTTTGTTGAAATGGGTCTGCTACGATCCCATGGCACCGTGGAAAGTACTGCTTCCTTCACCTTTGATTGCCGTCGGTATGGGTGGCCTTTTCACACTCATGGGCTCAATGATTGCCGACGTCTGTGATCTTGATGAACTGGAAACAGGCGAGCGTCGCGAAGGCATGTATGGTTCGATCTACTGGTGGATGGTGAAACTGGGCATGTCACTGGCATTTGCACTTTCAGGATTTTTGTTGAACGCGACGGGATTCCTGGTGGAACTGGGCGGTCAGCAGACAGAATCCACGTTTTTCTGGATGCGAATTGTCGATGTGGTCATCCCCACTGTTTGTGCTGCGATTTCCATTATCACTGTGGCGACATTTAAATTAACGGAAGATACCGCATATGAAATTCGTGCGAAACTCGAAAAACGGCGTACATCCCATGCAGTAGAAAGTGGTGCGGTGTAACGCACATACTTAAATATGAAAGTGAACTGGAACCAAAGATATACATCGATTTGAATTGTGTTATTGTGTATATTATACTTATTTGTAAATTGCTATAACCCAATGAAAAAAAACAAGCGGTTACAATGCCAGCACATCTTAAAAAAGCTGCTTTATTCTTGTTGTTCTATAGTTCACTTTCCGTATTCTTTCAGGAACGCAATTTCCGCTTTTCCCATTTAACCACCGACCATGGGCTTTCCCAATCCAACGTCACCTGCATATTGCAGGACAGCAAGGGATTTATGTGGATTGGTACATTCAACGGTCTGAACCGGTTCGATGGCTATAATTTTGAAACTTTTCACTACCGGCAGGATGATCCCAACAGCCTCAGCCACAACTATATTTCTGCGTTACTGGAAGACCGCTCCGGAAATCTCTGGGTGGGCACAAGCGATGGGTTGAATCGATACGACCGTATGACAGGTCGTTTTTCTTCCTTTAAACATCAAAGCAAAAATCCGGCAAGTCTAAGCGATAATCCGGTTGAATCACTTCTCGAAGATAGTCGGGGACGGCTGTGGATTGGTTTACGCAACGGCATTGTTGAATTATTCGATCCGGCAACTGAAACATTCACCCATTTCATCCATGATCCTGATAATCCAAATAGTATAACAGGTGAAGCTATTCGCATACTTTTCCAGGACAGTGAGGAAAACTTA
Source organism: Calditrichota bacterium (assembly GCA_008501545.1). Lineage (GTDB taxonomy): Bacteria > Zhuqueibacterota > Zhuqueibacteria > Zhuqueibacterales > Geothermadaptataceae > Bioreactorimicrobium. Next base: position 4,242 of record QQUM01000416.1, on the reverse strand, counting down.
TGGATCACCTACCATACCGGGAATATTGATATAATAACATTTCAGGACAGCACTGCGCAGCATTTTTCAGTATCAAAATATAAACTTGCAAACGCGCCTGTCACCGGTATAGTTGAATCGCCCGATCAGAAAATCTGGCTTTCCACGCAGGGAGAAGGGCTGTATTGTCTGAAATTCGATGCAGATGAAATTAAAGAAATTGCACATTATACCAAAGCCGGGCCGCGCGAAAACGGAATTAGCAGCAACATCCTTTTAAGTCTGGAACTCGACAGCTTAAACAAACTTTGGATTGGCGCAGAGGACGAAGGCATCAGCATTCTGGATTTGGCAACAAACACTTTTGAGTATTGTCAGCACAATCCTTTCATAAAATCGAGTTTAAAACACGATTCCGTTTGGGATATTTACGAAGATCGGGCGGGAAACATGTGGATTGGCACCTATGCGTATGGTGTCAATTTGCTGACAGACAGAAAAACGCATTTCCAACATTATTATTTCTCCCCTAAAAAAGAAAATGGTCTGAGTCATAATATCGTGAATGCGCTGCTTGAAGACCGTGAAGGCAAATTATGGATTGCCACCGATGGTGGCGGGCTCAATTTATTTGATAAAAAAACATACCGTTTTTCACATATCACGACACAAAACAGCACGCTTGGCACCGATGTAATTGTAAGTTTGCTCAACGATCGCAGCAACCGCTTATGGATTGGGACGTGGACCAGGGGTTTATATCGTTATGACAAAACAACGGGCCGATTCACCCATTTCTCAAAAGAGAATTATGGTTTGGGCAGTGCCCGCATTTTGCATATTACAGAGGATCAAAACGGCGGGCTATGGCTTGCAACATACCTGAGCGGACTCACTTATTTTAACGCCGATTCGCAAAGAGTCCGGGTGTTCAATACACAAAACAGCGCCCTGTCAGATGATTATGTGCGTGTGACGCTGCAGGATAGTTTCGGCGCTTTATGGATCGGAACTGACGTGGGTGTGGATGTCTATGACGCCAGTACGAACAGTTTTATCCACCACAAACACGACGAACATGATGAAAACAGTTTGAGTAAAGGCTTTGTCAACTGGATCATGCAAAGCCGCGATTCAACCATTTGGATTGGCTCCACAGGCGGTCTGAACAAATTCGATCGTACGAATGAACACTTCACACACTACACGACAAAAGAAGGCTTGCCAAACGATGAAATCAAATGCATTGTCGAAGATAACGATGGAATTCTGTGGTTAAGCACCAACAAAGGTCTTTCCCAATTTGATGTCAACACCGGGACCTTCAAAAATTTTGATGTGTCCGATGGGTTGCAGGGCAATGAATTCAATAGTCGAAGCGGATTGTCTACATCGGAAGGCGAAATTGCTTTTGGCGGCGCAAATGGATTTAACCTCTTTCACCCGCCAATTCATAAAGAAAATGATTTTATTCCCCCAGTGGTATTAACAGATTTCAAATTATTTAATGAATCCCTGCACATCGGTTCCCACGAGCCACGCCTTGATAGGCATATCAGCGAGACGCAGCACATCACTTTAGCCTATAATCACAATGTTTTTTCAATCGACTTTGTAACATTGAATTATGCGGCCCCCGAGCGCAACCAATATGCCTATAAAATGGAAGGATTCGATACAAAATGGATTTACGCTGGCGCAACCCGCACCGCCACCTATACAAATCTTGACCCGGGGGATTATTTATTTCGTGTGAAAGCATCGAACAATACCGGGCTTTGGAACGAGAGTGGCACATCGTTAAAGATCACAATCACCACACCCTTCTGGCAAACCTGGTGGTTTTATTCGCTCGAAGTGTTCGCTGTGCTTGCAGTTTTCGCTTTTATTATCAACTATTTCATCAGCCGCCAGCGCCTGCAGCACGCTTTAAAAATGGAGCATTTGGAGCTGGAAAAAATGTATGAGATGGATCAGATAAAAACCCAGTTCTTTACGAACATCGCGCACGAATTCCATTCGCCACTTACACTAATCCTCAGCCCTCTGGAAAAGTTGATCACCACCAGCTCCGATGAAGAGAAAACGAAAAACAGCCTGCAACTCATCCACCGCAATGCCCGGCGTTTACAGCGCATGACCAATCAGCTCAAAGATTTTCAAAAAATGGAAACCGATGATTTAAAGCTCACGCTCTCCCAGGGCGATATCATCGCCTTTATAAAAGATACTGTGTCCTCATTCAATGACTACGCCAATAATCGCGGCATCCAATTTCAGTGGTCTTCTTCGCACAACGAAGCCTTTACCTGGTTTGATGCCGACAAAGTGGATAAAATTATTTACAATCTCCTCTCCAATGCATTCAAATTCACCCCCGATACGGGAAAAATAAAAGTTGCGGTTACCGTAATTTTGCCTGCCCAGGATTCGAACCACGATTACTTGCTCAAAAAAGCGGACCGCTATATTGAAATATGTGTGCAGGATAACGGAATCGGCATCCCACGTGATAAGGTCTCACACGTATTTGAGCGTTTTTATCGTGTGGAGGAATCCGGCGAAGAGCGCTATGATGGCAGTGGTATCGGTTTGGCCTTTGTTTCGGAACTCGTAAAACTCTATGGTGGTGAGATTGCTGTTTTCAGTAAGGAAGAGGCTGGCTCAACTTTTACAGTTCACCTGCCGCTCGATGAGAAATATCTCGAAGAAAACCAACTCATCGGAGATTTCAGCATTGCCGACGTCTCTCTTTCGAACACTCTGGATCGGAACGAAGATCAGATTTTCCCAATGCACACCCAAAGTGACGCTGCGGCGTTTGACCTGCCCGTGGTGCTGATTGTGGATGATGATAAAGAAACCCGAAACTATATACAAGCCTCGTTGCAGTCCAAATTCCGTACGATATGCGCCGAAAACGGCATGCAAGGTATTGATAAAGCCATTGAAACCATTCCCGATCTCATCATCTCCGATGTGAAAATGCCTGCAACCGAGGGCACTGGACTGTGCAGTCAACTCAAAAATGATGAACGGACCAGCCACATTCCCATCATTCTTTTGACAGCCCATTCATCACACAAGGATAAAATTCAGGGCCTGGCTGCGGGGGCTGATGTTTATCTCACCAAACCCTTTAATATTGATGAATTGGAAGCGCATGTCATCAACCTGACGCAATCGCGACGGAAACTGCGTGCCAAATTCAGCCACGGCCTTGACCCGACGCCCAAGAGATCCAAGCTCACCGCCATCGATGAGCAGTTTTTGCAGCGCATTGACGCTATAATCGCAGAGCGACTTGGTGAGCCTGAACTAAACGCCGAATTGCTCGCCAAAGAAGCAGGCATGAGCCGTATGCAGTTATATCGAAAAATCAAGGGATTGACAAATCAGACCGTACACGAGCTCATTCGCAGTATTCGACTGAAAAAAGCAGCGGCGTTGTTACAAACAAAACAAAAGACGATTACCGAAGTTGCTTATGAAGTGGGTTTTAATGATTTGACATATTTTGCCCGTTGTTTTCGCAAATTATACCAGAAATCACCCTCCGAGTTCTTGGGAAAGAAAAAATAAAAAACTTGGCGTTTTGATCGATCATATCCACCGCTGCAGCCGATGCCTTTGCTGGCGCCGGTGATGATGGCGGTTTTGATGTGATGTTACAATAATCCTCAATTTTGATACTATAAGCCGAGCCTCCCACCCCCAAATTCCTTATAATCCCACAACAGCTTCTCGCATTCCACACGATTTTTCATCAAACAAAAACGCGCTTCAGAAAACAATATTGCTGTAATGGCGACAATAACCGCACATCACAAAATTCAGGAGGGTCTCATGACTTCAGTTCGCAATGTATTCCGACGAGGTTGGGTCGGACTTTGGTTGGTAACGCTTATGGCATTTATCCTGCTGTCGGCGCCACAGGGATTAAACGCGCAGACAGGTAAAATCGGGATCGCCAAAACTGAAGGGGGCGTATCGCTTCAGGTCGATGGCAAAGATATTATGATTAACGGGATGAATTGGGACTACTTTCCCATCGGCACAAACTACGCCTACAGTCTGTGGAATCAGCCTGACGACATCATCAAAGCGGCGTTGGATAGCGAAATGGCGATGCTCAAAGCCATGGGCGTCAACACCATCCGCATGTACACTGGCGTGCAGCCGCGCTGGATCAAGTACATCTACGAAAACTACGGCATTCATACGATGCTTAACCACTCCTTCGGTCGCTACGGTCTGACCATC
>QQUM01000567.1 GCA_008501545.1 Calditrichota bacterium | reverse complement strand
CATGCCAAAACGATCAACCCTGGATTTTTCTGTGTCTTTGACACCAATGCGCAGGACGATCTCATCGGATTGTTCCGGTTCCGGTGCAATACCGGCATGACACACAGCAGCGCCGAGGAATTCAACCAGTTTATTTTCCGGAGCAAAGTTTAATCCATCGTATTCCAGCCGTTTCCAAATTATTTCTGCACAAATTTTTGCTTTTTCCAATGCATCCGGACCCGCAATGGTAAGCTGGCCAACGGCCTTGTAGCCATTTGAATAACTTGCAGAAACTTTTAAAAAGGGCGTCGCTTCTTTGCCTTGCACACCAGAAATTTGCACACGATCGGTTCCAGCGCCAGCAAGATGTACTGTGGTGAAATCAACGACCACGTCAGGTGTAATGTAGTTTTGGGGATCGCCCATTTCGTACATCAATTGTGAAATCACAGATTCGGTGCTCACTTCACCGCCGGTATTCGGGTGCTTGGTGATGACAAATTCTCCGTCAGACTGCATTTCGATGACAGGGTAGCCAATCATGGCAAAGTCTTTTATTTTTCGCCAGTTGGTGTAGTTGGCGCCAGTACACTGTGCACCACATTCGACGATGTGTCCGGCGACTGTGCCGGCAGCCAGCTTGTTGTAATCATTAAAGGACCAGCCGAATTCGTGGATCATTGGCCCGAGCACCAGGGCCGGATCAGTGACACGGCCGCAAATAACAATATCCGCTCCCTGATTCAACGCTTCAACGATACCGGCAGCACCGAGATAAACGTTTGCAGATGTGACTTTGTCGTGTACATCAGTCCATGCAGCGCCTGTATCCATGTTGAGAAATTTTTCACCGGAAGCTTGCAATTCGTCGAGGCGATGCAGGATGTCGTCACCGGTGATAGTGGCGATTTTTACACCGGATAGACCGAGACTTTGCACGACGTCCCCGGCTGCTTCAAGACAGGCCTGTGCATTTACACCTCCGGCGCTGGCAATGATGCGCACGCCTTTTTCCTGCGCTTCAGGAAGAATGCGCTGCAGGAGTTTGATGAAATCTGTGGCGTACCCCGCTTGTGCATTGCGTGATTTGAGCTTCTGCATGATGCTCATGGTCACTTCGGCGAGATAATCCAGGGTCAGGTAATCAATCGGCCCTTCGCGCAGGAGCCGAACCGGGCCGAGAATGGAATCACCCCAAAATCCCTGGCCATTGGCAATTCTGATAATTTTGTTTTGCATGAGTTTAAAAAATGTTTGAAAGTTTGAACGTTTGAAAGTTTGAACGTTTTTACTTTTCAGCGTTCAAACCTTCACATGTTATCCTACATTCTCATTACACCCGTAACAAATGGTTGAAACTCTGTTTTATGTGCCGCCATCTCCAAACCGTTGATCAGTGCCGGGCGTGTTTCCCGCGGATCGAGAATATCATCGATGACGAGCCGAGCGGCGGAAAAATAGGGTGATGCCTCATATTTATATTTTTCTACCAACTTTTGCCTGAAAGCAGCGCGCTCTTCATCATTTAAATTCTTTTTTGTGAGCAAAACCGTGTCGGCTGCGATGCCGCCGTCCATCACGGCAAGTCGCGCCGTCGGCCAGGCGTAGATGAGCCGTGGATCGTAAGCTTTGCCGCACATCGCATAATTGCCAGCCCCGTAGCTGTTGCGAAGCACAACGGTAAATTTCGGCACAACCGAGTTCGCCTGTGCATTGACAAACTGTGCGCCATCTTGAATGATACCGTTATTTTCTGCCATTTTCCCAACCATAAAACCGGTGACGTCCTGCAGAAAAATCAATGGAATTCGGCGTTCGTTGCACAGCATAATGAAGTGCGTGGCTTTGTTGGCAGAATCGCTGTAAATGACATTGCTCATCTGAACCTGGGCTGGCTGTGGCCGGCCATGATTGTCAGGTGGCATTTGCTTTTTTACCGATTTTCCCTGGTTCGCAATGAGTCCAACCGAGAAGCCACCAATACGTGCAAACGCCGTAACCAGCGTTAGTCCAAATTTGGGTTTGTACTCCTGAAATCGGCTGCCGTCTGCCAGCCTGGCGATGATTTCCCGCACTTCATAGGCCCCGCTGAGATTTTCCGGCAAAATTCCCAGTAATTCATCCGGATCATAAGCCGGATCTTCGGCAGCAATACGATCGAAGGGCGAAGTCGGGATTGCACCGATAGCGGCGATCTGGTCGCGAATCCACTCGAGAGCTTCATCTTCATTGGCAAATTCATAGTCGGCGACACCGCTGATCGCATTGTGCATCGTGGCGCCGCCCAGGGTTTCCATATCCACGTCCTGACCAAGCGCACTGCGTACAAGAAATGGGCCCGCCAGAAACATGCTGGCGTTGGCTGTCACCATAGCCAGGTCACTGGACATTCCGGGCAAGTAGGCACCACCTGCGACACAGAATCCAAAAACACAGGAAATTTGCGGAATGCCCATGGCAGCCATTTTGGCATTATTGCGAAAGATACGTCCGAAATGTTCGCGATCGGGGAATATTTCTGCCTGGCGCTCGAGATTGACACCGGCTGAATCAACCATGTAGATAATGGGAAGGTGGTTCTCCATGGCAATTTCCTGGGCGCGCAGGTTTTTCTTGCAGGTCATCTCCACCCACGCGCCGGATTTCACCGTCGGATCGTTGGCGACAATTACGGTTTTTTTGCCGGAAACTGTCCCAATGCCGATGATGGTTCCGGCAGCCGGGTAGCCACCGGGAATATCGTGATACATATCATAAGCGGCAAACAGCCCAATCTCATGAAAGGCTGTGCCCACATCGATAATTTTTTCGATTTTTAAGCGAGCAGGATATTTTCGACGTTTCTCAAGGCGTGCGATTGCCGCTGGCGATGTTTCGCGTACTTCCTGTCTTCTGCTTTGCAATGTATCAAGCAGGGCGAGCATGTGACTTTTGCGCTGCGAAAACGCTTCGCTGTGCACATCGAGCTGTGATTGATACTTCTTCATCCTGATTCCTGAGTAAGCGCTAAATTAACGGACGTCCCGAATCCGGAGTTGTGTGGAAATCCTGCCTTGCCATTCATTTTCTTCGACGTAATAAGCTATTTCGACATCATCGGTGTTGCCACGGAGGCGGTGCAACAATCCTCCGAGATTAAAGCCAATTGCGTCTATCGCGACATTGTCCTGAGAAGCGCGAAAACGCAAATGGTTGTTACCAACGATTGTCGGTGTGCCGACGATTTTTATACCTTTGCTGGAAAAAACCGGACGGGAGTTTTGCGGTCCGAATGGTGCCATCATTTTCAGGAGTCGCAAGAATTTATCATCGATCTCGGACAATCTGATCTCGCCACTGATTGTCAGGGAAGGTACCAGCATCTCATCGGTTAAATTTTCAATTGCGTATCCATTGAGACGCTCACGTAAAGTAGCAATTTGAGTTGAGTTTATGCTTAATCCTGCTGCATATTTATGGCCGCCAAACGCGAGCATGAGATCTGTGCAGGATTCGAGTGCATCGTAGATGTTAAATCCGTGAATACTGCGGGCAGAGCCTTTGCCGATACCGTTGTCGGTGGAAATCATGACTGTTGGACGGTAGTAGCGCTCGACGAGGCGGCTGGCTACAATACCGATCACGCCCTGGTGCCAATTCTCAGAGCTTAATACAAAAAATGAATCTTCTTCCGGATTAAACTCGCTCTCGATCATCTCCACGGCTTCGTTGAAAGTTTGTTCGTCGATGCAGCGCCGTTCACGGTTGGATTCTTCCAGCTCAGCGGCAATTTGCTTGGCTTCTTCTTCACCGGATGATGTCAGCATTTTCACAGCACGCATGGCATCACCCATACGGCCAACAGCATTGATGCGTGGGGCCATGATGAAGATAATTTGCCCTGTCCCAAGTGTTTTGCCGAGCAGGTTTGTGTTGCGCAGAAGCGATTTTAATCCAAGATTTTCGGTGCGGTTAAGCTGCTCCAATCCGGCCCGGGTCAGGATGCGGTTTTCATCCATTAGCGGGACGATATCTGCAGATGAGCCTATGGCAACAAAGTCGAGAAATGGATAGATAAACTCTGGATCCATGTTCGACTTTTGAATAACCCCTTGTATGAGTTTAAAGGCGACGCCAACGCCTGCCAGTTCTTTAAATGGATAGGGACAATTTGGGCGTTTCGGATCGAGTATCGCCACTGCATTTGGCAGCTCGTTTGCCGTCTGGTGGTGATCGCTGATTATGACATCTATGCCAACCTCACGGGCATATTGCACTTCATCCACCGCCGTAATGCCGCAATCGACCGTAATGATCAGATCGATACCCAGGCTTTTTGCATTGTCAATGCCGCCTGGATTCAGGCCGTAACCATCGTTCAATCTGTTTGGAATGTAATATTCGACATCGTGGCCCAACTTGCGAAAAATGAGCACCAGCATAGAAGTTGAAGTGATCCCGTCAACATCATAATCGCCGTAGATCAGAATTTTTTCTTTGTATTTTAGTGCCTTGAGTACGCGCTCGACAGCTTCTTCCATACCGAGCATAAGAAATGGATCGTATAAATTTTCCAGCCCTGCGCGGAAGTAGTCTTTTGCGTCTTCGAGTGATTCAATGCCCCTTTGGTAAAGTATATTTGCCAGGATTTGCGGTATTGTCAATTCCCGGGAGAGTGTGTTTATTGTTTCATTGTCTGCTGTTTCAATCCTCTGCCATTGTAAGTTCACAATTTTCTGACTCCTCAACTAATTACAAAGCACACCCAAAGCAGACCTGTAAGCCGAATTCTGTGTTTCCGTTTTAACAACCGGAATGACGGTCATTTATCTAGCCCTGCCATTGCTGACAGGATCATGCAACCTACCCATTCCGTTATGCAAAGGCAAGTTGGGCGAACAACCCTTCTTTTGAGGTTGTCAAAAAATGGCATACATCAGCATGAAAACGTGTGCAAAATCGTGTATTATAACGATTGTACGATTGACTGGAATATACAACATATGCATGAATTTTTGACAACCCCAAAACACGGAATCTATTTGGTCTTGCTCCGGACGGGGTTTACCGTGCCCCCAAATGTCACCACTGGGGCGGTGGGCTCTTACCCCACCTTTTCACCATCATCCCGAAAATTCGAGACAGTCTGTTTTCTGTGGCACTTTCCTCCGATCACTCGAAGTCGCCGTTAGCGACCGTCCTGTTCTGTGGAGTTCGGACTTTCCTCCCCACACTGCCTGAGCACTATGAGGCGACCGTCCAGTCTACTTTGGGTGTAGCTTTAATCTATTATTTTATTGTTAATTCTTCTTCGTCTTGCCAGTACAGAATCCGGCCACAGTGCTCACACAAAATCAAGCGGTCGGATTCTCGCACTTCCATAATACGTTGCGGGGGAATGTTTGTATAACAACCGCCGCACGCACCACGTTCGATCGTTACGAGTGGCAAGCCTGCTTTCGGCCTGCGTATGCGCTC
>QQUM01000072.1 GCA_008501545.1 Calditrichota bacterium | reverse complement strand
GCCGTTGAAAGCAATCTCTAACCACTCCCCTGTCTCATCGAGAATATCGATGCGCGAATCGAGTATGAGCGAGCCCATGACATCTGAGTGCAAAGCCGGCTCACGGCGCACGTTTAACAACGATGCCGATACGCGTCCCTTCAGATTAACCTCACTTTCCAATCGAAAAACCCAGTCGGCCGAAACATATCCTGCCATGCCCTGATAGTTAATTTCGAGCCAATTATCTTTCTCATCCCGGATTGATATAACCGTATCTTTAGGCAACGTACCAACAATTCTGGCACTCAGGCTGGGCAAGCTGCGGATATTCAGAAGATTGGCCGTAACTCTACCCTTCATGCAATCACCTCCTTATCTTATTTTGAATTAAATTAAACCGTACACTTCTACATACTCATTCAAATAATCAGAGAAATATTGAATACGCGTTCTTGCAAACGCAAAGAAATTTTTAAAAAAACGATAAAATTAAAAGAAATGAAGCAAAAAATTAAGAGAATTTATAGTAATTGATCGTTCAAATTTAAAAGGATTGCTGTTTTGATGAGTGATTAATAAAATAATACTAATAAGTTAGAATGCAATAACATTTGTTATCTACAGGAAAAAATTGCCGTTTGCGTTTAAATACTTTTTATCACTTGTCCGGTTTTCTCTATAGCTTGTTAGTTAAAAATATGCCTTGCGCAAATCCTGTTGTTAGCAATATAGGAAAATACTAAATTCGCATCGCATCAGAGACGGCATCAGACACCGGTTTGTATTTTCTAATCATAGAATATTCAGGTTACTTCAAATGAAAAATTTTACAGCTTACCTTTTTGATATGGATGGCACACTCCTCGCAAACGAGCGTTTGAAAGGGGAAGCGATCGCCCGAACAAGTAATCTTTACGGTGCAAATGCGCATCACGAAGAATACAAACAGGTTATGGGCGAAAGCTGGGAATTCGTTCGCGAATATTTCTGCAAGAATCACAACATTTCGCCTGCTCCGGAAAGCTTCGATCGTGAATTTAAAAATATTTATCAGGAATTGTTACTGAATAGCGAGTTACTGCCAACGGACGGCGTGGTTGAGCTCATCAGTCAACTGAAAGGAGATAACAAAAAGACTGCCCTTGTCAGCAGTGCCATGCGTTGGATGGTTGATACGATCCTGAAAAAGCTGGATATTATTGCATTATTCGATGTGATCATCAGCCAGGAAGATGTCGCACAGCATAAACCGAATCCTGAAGCTTATTTGAAGACACTTGAAAAGCTCGACGTCGCTGCTGATAAAGCCATTGTATTTGAGGATTCACAGGCCGGTGTGCAGGCGGGTTTACAGGCCGGGTGCAAAGTTGTGGCGGTTCACCACGAATTCAATATCAAGCAAGATTTAAGTCAGGCTGCGTTTGGCATTCATGGATTTAATGAAATTTGTTTTGAAGGAAGCTGAAGGATAATAAAAAACGCTGGGGCTGTATCAAAACATCAAAGTAGTGAATAAAAATACAGAAAACCGTATATTTTACAGGATTTAAGTTTATTTCATAAATAAGCATCTTGAGTAGTCCCGCTGCTTTTAAGCGGGGCGTATCGAAAGGTGCGGGTGCATTCCTGAGCATGCACCCTTCGATACATCCCGCAAAATGCGCGGGATTACTCAGGATGCTTCGAGATAGATTTTTAACAATATAGATTCTGCACGTATTCATAAATTTGTATATTTATAACACAGATTCATGTTTTGACACAGCCCCAGCGTTCTGGCTGCTATTGTAATTTCACCAGATGATACCGCTTCTTCCCTGCTCGCAGTAAAATCTCCCCATTATCGAAATCTGCTGCCGTCACCAGGTAACGTTCGTCCGAAACACGCTCATCTTTGAAATACACTCCCCCGCCACGAATCATACGTCGTGCTTCGCTGGAAGATGGGGCAAGGCCAACTCTCGCGAACAGGGCCGTAATCGGCATCCCTTCACCGATGTCCTCATGAGTAATCGTGGTTTCCGGCGCACCGGCTTTCGCAGCGCCAGCGCCGAAGAGCGCTGCTGCTGCATTTTGTGCTTCTTCCGCATCTTTTTTGCTGTGAATAAACGCCGTCAATTCAAATGCAAGCCGTTGTTTTGCTTTCCTTAAATCTGCACCTTGCATGGATTCATATGGCGCGATCTCTTCTGGCGCCATAACAGTAAATAACTTCATAAAACGAACAACATCCTGATCATCGACATTGACCCAATATTGGTAAAAATCGTAGGGCTTATAGCGCTGCGGATCAAGCCAGACAGCGCCCTGGGCCGTTTTCCCCATTTTTTGCCCGGAGGCCGTTGTCACAAGCGGCGTCGTCAAAGCATATACTTCCGCACCATCCATGCGGCGAATGAGATCGATGCCCGCAACGATATTGCCCCACTGGTCATTGCCACCCATTTGCAGTATACAGTTATGGCGCCGGTAAAGCTCCAGGTAATCATAAGCCTGCAAAATCTGGTAATTAAATTCGATAAAATTGAGTCCCGTCTCCATACGCATCTTGTAAGATTCTGCTGCGAGCATGCGGTTGACACTAAAATTCCGGCCGATATCACGCAAAAATTCAATGTAACTCAAGCCAAACAACCAGTCCGCATTGTCAACAGCAACCGCATTGCCGCTTTCGGAGAAATCGATGTATTTGCCCACTTGCTTTTTAATGCTTTCTGCGTTTGCAGCGATGGCTTCCCGTGTCAGCATTTGCCGCAATTCGGTTTTCCCGCTTGGGTCCCCGATCATCGCGGTGCCGCCGCCGAACAAGGCTATGGGTTGGTGTCCGTATTTTTGCATGTGGTACAGCGCCATAATTTGCACCAGACTACCAACGTGCAGGCTGTCAGCCGTTGGATCGAAGCCGATGTAGCTGGTCACTTTTTTCGTGGCAAGCAGTTCACGTAAAGCCGTCTCATCTGTGGATTGTTCTATAAAACCGCGATATTTTAATTCATCAAAAACATTGTCGAACATTGTAAACTTTCTCCGTTCTATCTTAAATGCTGTTTCATCTTGCGTGCAATTTCCCGCTGTGCATCGCGCTTGGCAATATCATGGCGTTTATCGTATTGCCGTTTTCCACGGGCGAGGGCAATTTGCACTTTGGCTTTCCCGCGTTTAAAATATAGCTTCAAAGGCACCAAAGTCAGCCCGGCTTCTTCAACCCGTCCGATGAGTTTGCGCAGTTCTTTTTTGTGCAACAAAAGTTTACGCTGGCGCTCCGGATCATGGTTATTGTACGTACCATGCGAATAGACGCTGATGTGTGTGCCGTGCAACCACATCTCGCCGTTGTATAATCGAGCGTAACTGTCTTTGAGATTGGCTTTGCCATCGCGGAGACTTTTCACTTCGGTTCCGAGCAGCACAAGGCCTGCCTCAAAGGTATCGATTATCTCGTAATCATGGCGCGCTTTACGATTGACTGTAATTATTTTTTCGCTCATTTATTTCCTGTATTCTCTACACTGACTGTGGATTTGGAACCTGGCCAGTGTAATAGTAGTTAGCTCAAAAATCAGAATGTGAATTATAGAAAAAATGAATCTAAAAAGCAAGCATGCTGCACATCGATTGAAAACAAGTTATTAATTGCTTGTCTTTTAGAGATGTTCTATATTGTCACCTTTGTCGTTACATCCAGGTATAAATCAAAATTGAAACTTTCATAAAACGTCGTTCACGTGCCAGGCACTTCAAAAAAGTGCCTGGCACATTTTCACCCATATATGAAAAGGGCAGACAAAAAAAACACACAACAGCCCGTAATGAGAATCGCCGGGAATTTCCGGCATAAAAATCCGGTTTATATCGAAAAATCCCCAACAACTAAAATCCAAATTGGCCGATGAAAAAACGATTTATTTTCTACCTTCTTAGCAGTTTATTGGTATTTCCACTTACAGGTTTTGCAGAAAATCATGCCACAATTTTGCAGCAAACAAATTCCGGCTTAATCTACCGACTTGCTTTTAAAACCCCGACGATAGATACGCTCGAGCAGAACAGAACGGAAAAACTCCGCATTCGCTTTCAGGAGCAGACAGGTATTTTTAATTATCAAAACCAACTTTACCCGGAACAGACGACTGTATTGGCGGTGCCCCCAGTAGATCGACCAATCAATGTCACACTTCTTAATGCCCAATGGCGATCAGTCGAAACAAAACTCCCGTTGCAGCACGGACTGCCCGACCAACCGATAAACGAGGAAATAAATACAGTCGGAATTTCCGGCACCGGCTGGATGGGCGATCTTCGTATTGCACAAATTCGCACCATTCCTTTGCGCTTTTTCAATGGAGAATGGCAATACCTCACAAGTGCAGAAATCCAGGTTTCCTGGCCAGCCTTTCAACCAATCGCCGACAACTTCACTGAACAAACAAGCGTCTCCGGGAGAGCTGTTTTAAACGCAGAAGCTATCAACCAATTCACACGGCGCCGTGCACAAAGTACTTTATTAAAACGTTCCCAGCAAACCGGGCGCGAATTTGTGCGCATGGAAGTAGAGAGCAATGGTATTTACCGTATTTCCGGCGCCATGCTTACCCAGGCGGGTGTTGCGATAAGTTCACTCGATCAGGACCAAATCCGCATGTACAATGGTGGTGGTCGCCCATTGCCGGAAGGCGTGACCGCCGAACGGTCGCAGTCGCTTATTGAAATCCCCATCATTGTGCAAGATGGTGGCGATGGACAAATCAACAGCACCGACACGATCCTGTTTTTCGGCCAGAGTGTCAATGACTGGGAATACTCAGATGAGCTGGGGCAGTGGGTCCACTACACAAATCCCTACGAAACAAAAAATGTCTACTGGCTCTCGTGGGACGCACAAGCTTCTGCAGCAAAACGATTTCAGGTAGAATCTGCGAGCGCTGGCACAACGGTGCAGCATGGATTGCATCTGCACAGCATTGAAAATGACCTGCTAAAAATCATGGATTCCGGACGGGATTGGTATGACAATCCACTCTCCCCCGGTGATTTTGAAAACTTCGAATTTACTTTTATCAATCCGCGCCGCTCCAGCGCAAAAATCCGTTTGCGCATGGTGGCTGACGATGTTGGCTCACCAAATACACTCGGTTTACGCCTGAACAATAGCACAGAGCAAATTTTTAGCTTCAACAGCTCATCAGGGTCATCAGATGGCTACAAGGTGATCAGTTCGACCATCCGAAGTTTTCAGCAATTAAGTACAGAAACGTCGGGCAGCAACACCATGCAAGTGCAATTTAAAAACACCGTCGGCAGTGCAAAGACCTACGTCGACTGGATCGAGCTCATGATCGATGATTCCCTGCATGCACAGGGTGGCGAACTCAGCTTTGCCAATAACCCGGACGATGCTGTCCGTACATTCTCAGCGAGCGATTTCAGCAGCGAACCCATTGTCATGGAAATTTCAAA
>QQUM01000277.1 GCA_008501545.1 Calditrichota bacterium | reverse complement strand
TTCGTGCCGGTCTTTACAAAAATATTCTGCTTGTGGGTGCTGAAGTGCATTCGACTGGTGTGGAATTTAACGAGCAAGGCCGCCATATAGCCGTCCTTTTCGGTGATGGTGCAGGTGCTGTGATTGTGTCAGCCACAGATGAAGATCGTGGGGTACTTTCAACACATTTGCATTCAGATGGATCGAAAGCATTGGAACTTTGCCTGATCAATCCCGGCAGTCGCAAAATCCCGCGCTATTATGAGGGCATCTGGGATGACGGCACATTATATCCCCACATGAATGGACGGGAAGTGTTTAAATATGCAGTCACTCTTTTTCCAAGAGTTATCAAAGAAGCACTCGATACAAATGGGTATACAACAGAAGACCTGGATATTCTCATCCCCCACCAGGCCAATATGCGGATAACGGAAGCTATTGCCCATCGCTTGAAATTACGTCCGGATCAATACTACAGCAATATTCATAAATACGGAAACACAACGGCCGCGTCAATCCCCATCGCACTGCATGAGGCTATTGAAGCAGGACGGGTGAAAGATGACAACCTTGTTGTGCTGGCAGCATTTGGCTCCGGTTTTACATGGGCCTCGGCAGCGATTCGCTGGTAATTTTACCACTGATGTAAATCCGGTTTTTTAAAACCGGATTTTTTTTTGAATAATCAAATTTTAATGGTGTAGTAATGGTCATCCAGAGATTAAAAAAAATCTAAATGACCGTTATGCATTTAATCCAGAACATCTATAAAAAAACCATTTCCATGACAGAAGCACTACCAAGTGAACGCGAGCTCATTCTTCGATGCCAGAGAGGGGACAAAAATGCATTTGGTTCGCTGGTAAAAAAATACATGCAGCGGGCCTATTATTCCGCTCTTGGTTTTGTTGGCTCTCATGAAAGTGCCCTCGATTTATCACAGGAAGCTTTTGTTCGGGCTTACCGTGCCATTCAGCGGCTGGATGCAGATCGCAATTTCTACACGTGGTATTATACAATTTTGCGAAATCTATGCTTGAATTTTAAACGCGATAAAGCAAAAAAAGCACGCCCGTTTTCTGAAATTGGTGATAATAATTTACGCACAATTGCCGACCAGTCAGCGGATACAGCATACCGCGCAGAATTGCATGAATTGCAAGCAGCCGTCTGGAACGCACTCGACCGGTTGACAGAAAATGAACGCGAGATCATAATATTGCGTGATATTCAGGAGTTGGCATATAACGAAATAGCACGGATACTCGACATTCCTATCGGCACTGTGATGTCCCGGCTATACAATGCACGACGGAGTTTGCGGGCACAGTTGGATGGTAAAATTGAAACTCAAACCATATTTGATTGTTATGAAGAATATCGATGATAAAACGCGAGAAGCATTTCAGGAATTGTTGACAAAAGCCTTCGATGGCGAGTTAAGTGTGGAAGAGCAAAAACAGTTTAACCACTTTGTCGAACAGTTCCCGGAATGTGCCAAAGAATGGCAGGAAATGCAATCATTACGTCGTGTCACATCGACAATGAAATTTAAAGAACCTGCAAAGGAGGTATGGGATATGTACTGGCTGAACACATACAATCGTTTGGAGCGTGGAATAGCCTGGATACTTTTTTCAGTGGGGGCAATTTTGGTTGGCGCTTTTGTTCTTTATAATTTTATAACCCAATTTTTGCAAGACAGTCACGTCCCGGCAATGTTACGTTGGGGAATCGCTTTTCTGGCCATCGGCGGCGCGGCTTTGTTTGTTTCCGTTTTGCGGGAAAAGTTATTTACCAGTAAAAATGATCCTTATAAGGAGATTGAAAGATGATAATCGTCACGTCAGATTCTATAGCTGGAAAAGAAGTTGTAGCAACACTCGGACTTGTTAAAGGGAATACCATTCGTGCACGGCATATCGGACGAGATATCACAGCAGCATTGAAAAATCTTACAGGTGGTGAGATCGAGGAGTATACAAAACTTATGGGAGAGGCGCGCGAACAAGCCCTCGATCGCATGATCGAGATTGCTGAAAATTTGGGTGCCAATGCAGTAATTGATGTACGGTTTTCCACGAGTTATATCATGGGACAGGCTGCCGAAGTCCTTGCTTATGGGACAGCTGTGAAGGTGAAATAAAGGATCATTGTAAAAATCCTTTCCACATGAATGGAGTAACCTGTTTTTTTCTTGTTATAAAACCTTCAAATCAGGGCGACCTCAATGTGGCATCTCGTGTCGCTGAAATATTGAAAAACCACCATAATAACAGCTACCCTTATGTCAAACGTTTAAATGTCGAAAGTCAAACTTCGCAAGATGCCGGTCACATTCGACGTGTAACGCTTGACCTTTCGACGTTCGATGTCCCCCCTTTTTTGCTTTCAAAAAAAAATCACCACTAAAATTTTTCAACTTGCAAATGTGCACCAATTTTGTGTACAATAACAGGCGAATTTTTGCAACACCCATCTCATTATTACCATTTATTTAAAACCCGGAAAACATGCATGCCCGTGCATCTCCGTTGTCTCCTCTGCCGCATCGTTTTTCACAACCCGGATGAAAATCCCGATAGGCGGTGATTCCAGTGCATTACTAAATCTTCCCCAGAAATCTTACAATTCTTCGTTCAACCTTCAACCTTCAACAAAGGACTTTTGTATGAAAAAATACCTGCTTTTTGTTGTGGTCCTGCTGCTCATAACCTGCAACAAAAGCCCAACCGGAACCGATGATGAAAACCGGCTACGTAATGCGGATTTGAGTGCGCTGCAATGGACCGTGGATACGCTGTTTACAGAAAACAGCCTGAATACGGTCATGTACACCATCTGGGGCGCATCAAAAAATGACGTCTGGGTTGGCGGATTTAACGACAACATCTACGGAATTATGTGGCATTACGATGGGAAAAAATGGACCGCCTGGCAGAATCCCGGTATCCCCGGCCTTAGTATTGGTGAAATATGGGGTTTTGCTGATGATGATATCTGGGCGGTTGGTGAGCGGCGACGCTATGCCAACCAGGGTTATCCGGGTGCGTCCGACCGCATGTCCCTGATTATGCACTATGATGGGTACGAATGGAAGGAAATCCTTATACCCGAGAATGATGTACGCGCCGGTTTGAGCTCCATCGGTGGCGCCGGCCCAAATGATATGTACGCTGGTGGCGCTAATGGCACCCTTTACCATTATGATGGCTCGAAGTGGAAGCTGGATTCGCTCTACCTGCCGGTCGTGCCCAATGATTCCAATGGGACGTTTATTTCTTCGATATCGCAAGGAAGCGCTGGAGATGATATCTATTTACTGCAGAACTGGCGCATGAATTATGCTGTAATTCCCTATCCATATTTGTACAAACGGGAAAATGAGAAATGGGTGCTGAAGGATAGTAGTGATTATTGGTATTATTTTAATAATTTGTGGTTGAGTCCGGAAAAGAACCTGTATCTGACCGGCAGTGAAGTGGTATCCTGGACGGAGGGGACGGGTTTTAGTTCAATTTCCACCCAACTCCCAACATATCGATCCCATGGTATGGCTGGTTGGGATGACAATATGCTTGTTTCCGGAAGAGACGGCCCAACAGAAAATCCGCAATTTTTTCATTTTAACGGAACGGATTGGGTGCAAATCTTCGCTTTGCCACAGACCGGAGTCACTTTGTCTCAACTGTTTTTCATTGATGCAACAGTCTATTTTATCGTTCGAACAGATTATTATCCTCTTAAAACGTTAATTTACAAAGGAAGCTTTTAAATTCAGGAGATTATCATGTTTACTAAATTTTGGCGTATCATTTGCTCTCTCTCTCTCTCATGCTCACCGGAAATATAATTTTTGCCCAGCCTCATATTCCTGTTTCTCATAATCATTCCACTGTTGAATGCCGTGGTTATGCCATGGCTCGTGCCTGGGGAAAATCCTGGAATTCTCCAAATTGTGGCGCTCGTGATCTCAGTACTAATGCAATAACGAATTCCTGGCATTCCAGGGAAACATTTAGTTATGGTGCTGTAGATGAAGGAAAAATAATTGCCTGGGGAAATGAAGCGTATTCCCATGCGGCTTATGTGACAAATGTCTGGTATAATTTTAGGGGGCAAATGGTTGTGGATATCGCTTTCGTTGAAAACTCGGGTGGTTCAGAAAAATTCGCCACTTTGGATGACGCCATCAACGGTACCAATGGTGTTGATGAACGCGGCACACCGGATTATCTCTACACACCAATCAAAACCGGGTGGCCAATTAAAGTAC
This sequence comes from Calditrichota bacterium, assembly GCA_008501545.1. Classification (GTDB taxonomy): domain Bacteria; phylum Zhuqueibacterota; class Zhuqueibacteria; order Zhuqueibacterales; family Geothermadaptataceae; genus Bioreactorimicrobium. Next base: position 1,182 of record QQUM01000277.1, on the reverse strand, counting down.
AAAACAGTTTTGACGGCGGTGCTGACAACGGAGGCACGGTGAAAGTTGGCGGCGTGACGAAAAATTCACCCTATACCACAAATACAACCTGGAATGTTGCCAAATCGATTGAAGCATCAATGGATGGCCAGTCACGCAATAATTACAAGCGGATATTCACATTATGGAAGCAAAAAGATAATTATGGTTACGAAGATAATTATTCAACTAATAAATATACAACTGTGACAAGAACCGATCGTTGGAAAAGTGAACAATACACTTACACTGCTGACTTTGATAAAGAATTCAATATCCAACTGCAAAACAATTTCACAAGCGTCGGCAACTATGGCGAAATCAAATTCCAGAATGAATCTTACGATGTTACCTATGTTGGCCATGTACAGGAGAATAACTCTGCCAGCATCGGCACCCACTGGAACCAGGTTTATAACGGTATCGAATACAGCTTCTCCCACTGGACCGGCAGTGTTAGCGGCAGCAGCAATCCGAAAACCATTTATCCCTCCGACCACATGAGCATCACCGCAAACTACAACGGCAAACCGGAACAGGTTGATATCAATCCTTTCAACGGCAACCCGGGAGACAACATCACTATCACCTGGCCAGAAAATCCCAATTCGAATGTGACGCAATACCGCATTTATCGCAAGGTCAAACATTCCCAAAGCGGCACCTGGGATCCGGAGCAGGTTTTAACAACGGTCAGCCGAGGTACAACTTCCTACACTGATCCGGAATATATCTACACCAGCGGTTACACCGATGATCTCGTTTATTACAGTGTAAAAGCCTATTACACAACGGAATCCAGCTGGTCCGATCATAAATGGGAAAGCGTTTTTGGAGAAGGCGGCGGCTTTCTGCCCAAACTCACTTCAAATGCGTATGCCCCTAATGGACTGCCGGAAAAATACACAGTTGGCAATTTCCCCAATCCATTTAATCCTGAAACGCACATCACCTTCAGCATCGTTTCAACCGCCCGGGTCAATTTGGCTATTTTTGATACCCGCGGACGCCTGGTTCAGCAACTCCTTCAGGAAAAGCTGAGTCCGGGAACGTACCGGTATTTATGGAATGGCCGGGATAACACAGCCCAGCTGCTACCCAGCGGAATCTACTTTGCACGAATGCATGTGATTGAATCCGTCACTGGTGCATCGCATGTTGTTG
>QQUM01000722.1 GCA_008501545.1 Calditrichota bacterium | reverse complement strand
ATTGGTTGACTGAGTTTCAAGTCGATGGTTTTCGGCTTGATTTCACAAAAGGATTTTCGAACACTTATCATCCTAACAGCGGAAGTGAAAGCTGGGGAAGCCTTTATGATCCACCACGCATTGCAACCCTGAAACGCATCGCAGACGAAGTCTGGCAGGTAAATCCGGGCGCTTACATGATTTTGGAGCATCTCGCTGAGAATAGCGAAGAAACGGAGCTTGCTAACTATGGCATGATGATGTGGGGCAATATGAATTACAACTACAATGAAGCAACCATGGGTTACAACGATGGCGGCAAGTCGAATTTCGCAGGCGCTTCCTATAAAAGCCGTGGTTGGGAAAATCCACACCTTGTTGCCTACATGGAAAGCCACGATGAGGAACGGCTCATGTTCAAAAACCTGCAATATGGCAACAGCAGCGGCGATTATTCGGTGAAGGATTTGAACACAGCACTGGATCGTATGAAATTGGCAAGCGCATTCTTCTTTACCATTCCCGGCCCGAAAATGATTTGGCAGTTTGGCGAATTAGGCTATGATTTCAGCATCGATTACAATGGACGTCTTGGCAAAAAGCCCATCCGCTGGGATTATTTGCAGGACGAATGGCGGCGTGATCTTTACGATGTGATTTCTGCCTTAACAACACTAAAACAATACGACGCGTTTCGATCCACCGACTTTACGCTTGGTGTTTCTACATCGCTAAAACGTATTCGCATAAACCACAGCAGCATGGATGTGTTTGTCATCGGCAATTTTGATGTGAGCACGGTCACAACAGCAGCGAATTTCCCGCAGGCCGGCACATGGTACGATTATTTCACCGGAGAGAGCATCGACGTAAGCGATCCGGCGATGGAAATGATTTTTGCGCCTGGTGAATTTCACATTTATACCACCGTGGCCTTACCGGTACCGCAGACAAAAATCGCCACAGCAGTTGCCGAAAATACTGAAACGATCGAACTCGACTATCAATTGCTGCAAAACTATCCCAATCCGTTCAATCCGGAGACGATCATTCCTTTCTCGCTCAAAGAGAACAGCACTGTCTCCCTCAAAGTGTACGACCTGCTCGGCCGTGAAATCAGAATACTGGTGAATGCACCCTTCGCTGCCGGCAGCCACGAAATCAAATGGGATGGACGGGATTACAGCGGTTCACCCGTTGCGGGTGGTGTTTATTTCATTCGCATACAAGCGAGTGAATTTAATGCAGTGAAAAAAGCCGTTTTGCTACGTTGAACAACACGCAATATCCAACACCCAATTCCAATACTCAATAACCAAATTTGAATATTGGAATTGGGTGTTGGACATTGGATTCATTTGCATACTCGCAGCCACGGTCACCGTGGCTGTGCTCCCCGGACGCTCCGCGTCCACAATCGAAACACCCCACAAATATTCCGGGAAGAATCACCGCACACGGAGTCCTCTGAATACTCAATTCAATAACTATAACTCCATTCCAAGGTAGTGTCAAAAGTTTAATGAAAAAATGAAACTTAGCCAGGTGCGACGCACTTCTTTCCGATAGGCCTGCAATTCTCTGAGTAGGCTTGTAGATTCCGGTACGAAGTGCGTCGCACCTTCCAAAACTAGGAGGAAAAATGGGACGCAGTCGCTACAAAATTTTTGTAGATGATCCAAATCATCCCTACTTTTTAACATGCACGGTTGTAAATTGGCTGCTGTTTTTCAACAATCCTGTACATGTTTCCATTCTCAGGATTAAACGTAATTTCTGCAAAAGAAAAAGTGTTAAATCACTCCGTTACACTCACTGTAAACTGAACCGTAGCGCTGCTGAACCCAGCAAATACACCCAGCCCGTTTTGAATGTTTGATTTCGGCTCATTTAAATTGCGCGAGTCCTGCAAGCCAAACTCGTAAAGATCAGCGTATTCCTGATTGACTTTATAAACCCGCACATCGTGCATGCCTTGAAACGTCAAATCGAAGCGTTGAATTTGATACTCGTCATCTTTAATTGGGTGCGATCTGAATCTGCGAATGCCCCTCAGCATATCGCCAAATCGCTCGTCGATATAAACCAATTCAGCCTCTATATTTTCCACTACAATGAAGTAAAAGGTGTCTTCATCTTCCTGATTCCAGCTCACGGTTACACTCGATGTATCACCGCGAAAGCCGAATGCGGATGTATCAATGGTGTACACATCTTTGGAAATTGCCACATCGACGGGCGGCGAAGGCACCATGGTTTTGCCCGTGATGGTTTCTCCATTGTGCTCCACGACAATTTCAAACTCATCGCCCACGTCAACCTGTAAGTCATCGCCGGGATAGTGGTAATATCCACTATCGCCCGCAGAAGGAACGAGCGCGTACGTTTGGCCGTTTTTCACCAGGGAGATAGTCGCGTCATTGAGGGGAGCGCCCACGGTGTCCTCTGAGGTGATCGAGTATGTTGTAGTGAGTTGAATATCATCCACTGGCTCATTGGCATAAATATAGGCCCGCACGACAACTTGTTGGGATTCGGGAACCAACGGCGAATTTTCTTCACACCCCCATAACACAAGAGCCAGTATTGACAGAAAAAATAGGATTATTTGTCTCATGCAATTTATCTCCTTATCATTTCATGCTAATTTTAAAATTGATAGATGGTGTAAAACCCAGCGTGGTCACATCCCGCACGATGATGGGGCTGGTGTCCAGCACATATTCGCGATACCAGACATTGTCGTGGTTGTACAAATTGAAAACGGACAGGCCGAGCTCATAGCGAATGTTTTCTGTACTGAATCCTCTGGTCGCGCTCAGGTCGAGTCTGTGATAGTTGGGCAGGCGATTGGCGTTTTTATCGCTCACATGAATGTAGCTACGCTCACTGCCATCTAACAATTCTATAGAGTATTGACTTTCGGGTGCAGTATAAGGCGCGCCCGAGGCGTAAACCCAGGTTGCCGCAAACGTCCAGTCATTCCACGAATAGCTACCCACTGATTTGAACTCATGGGTTCGATCATGATCAGCAGGATAAGGTTCCCCTTCGTTAAAGACCTCAATATCGTAGTCGACTTTCGACAAGGTATAGCTGAGCCAGCCATTGAAACGACCGTGTTTTTTCTGCGCCAGAAATTCCAGCCCTTTGGAAATGCCGGTTCCAGTGAAAAACAGATCTTCGGGTTCTGTGTCGGGCGAACGGCGAAAGCGTTGGGAGAATTCGGTGACACCGTCCATATTTTTAAAATAAGCCTCAGCGCTAAAAAGGTAATTGCTGTTTTCATAGCTTGTTCCGAGAATAAAATGTTCGGAAAAACCAGGATCCAGCGATTCATCTGATAGCAGCCAGAAATCGCGGTTGCCTTCCAGCACATTTTCGTTGACAATGCGGTTGATAAACTGGTGATAATGCCCCCAGGCTCCTTTAAAATCGATTTTATCGGTCAACTTCAAATTGATGGAAGCGCGCGGCTCAAGGTATTTTTTACCCGTCAGGTTGTAATCCACCACCCGGGCACCAACAGTTAGATTGAGCAGCGTGGATGGCTTGAACTCATCTTGAAAATAAAAGGCAAACTGATCGGCATTGTCCTTGCGATTGAGGATGGAAAGGGTGTCGTTGGCTGTGAAATCAAGCATGGTGGCTATTTTTGTAAGGCCCAAGCCAAATTCCAATTTATGGCTGGCGCTGAGGTGCAGTTCATTGTCCATTCGATATGTGGTGTCTTCGACGTTGTTCTCCTCATTTGAACTGAATCCACCGCGAATGGTGTTTTCGTCGCCGCCCCGGAAGGCGCGGCTTGTGGCGCTTTGGCTGTTGTAGCGTGAGAAACTGCCGAGAAACGATGAAATGAAACGATCGCTCCAGACCTTGGCGTATTTTACGCTCAACCCTGTATTGCCCCATTCAGTCAAATCGTTGATACTAGCGTCGACTTCACCGCCTCCACCCATAGGACCGAGGGTGCGCTGTCCCAGGTACTGGGATTCATCGAGAAAATCCCTGCCACGGTAAAGGCTGACTGAGAAGACATCATTAGGCGTGTGAGAATAGGTCAGTTTGCTATTGAGATCATAGTAGTAAAAATCAGGCATGATCAACTCTTGCTGGAAATCCCTTCCACCCGGACCACGACCGCCAACATCGCTTGTGGTTTGCTCATCTGTTCCATTGTTGGCACCGCTCACCGCGTCGTAGATTTTGTCGTACAAACCACTGTTTAGAAAATCCACGTATGACCGTCTAAAAGTGGTGAGCCAGGAGCCTTTGCCTTTTAAGGGAACTTGCACGACACCGCTGCCGCTGAGCAGATTAATATTGCCCGCCGCGTGAAAATCATCGTAACTGCCAGATTTGCCAGTGAGTTCCACCACGCCAGAGGTACGACCGCCGTATTTAGCGGGGAAACCGCCCTTGAAAACACGCACATCTTTCACTGCATCCGCGTTGAATGCACTGATAAAGCCGAAAAAGTGATCCACGTTGTAAATAGTCATACCGTCGAATAATGCCAGATTTTGCTCGGGTGTGCCACCGCGAATGTACAAACCCGACGAGCCGTCATTGGCTGCGCTGATGCCCGGCAGAAGTTGCAGCGAGCGAAAGATATCCACCTCACCCACTGAAGGTAATTTGGAAATGCCGCGTGGTGAAATTTTCAACTCGCTGATCCCCTTGGCAACCTGCACTGTTTCGTAAGATTCAGCCGTGATCGTAACTTCATCGCCTTCCAGCACAATGGGTTGCATTTTAATTTTTAACGGGGGCATGTTTTTTTTCACAGCCAACGCCACATCAGCTTTGTTGTAGCCAATATAATGAACACGCAACGTGCAAGGCCCGACGGAGACGTTCAACAGCACAAAGTACCCCTGTTGATTGCTCGATGTCCCAAGATTCGAGCCAGGTATGGTGACGTTGGCGTAAGGCAGTGTCTCCCCTGTTTTTTTATCCAGCACATAGCCTTTGATGGTGGTTTTGTCACTGGGTTGCGAAAAAATAACACTTTGTGCAATGAGCAAAAGTGCCACCCCCATAATGAATGGTTCTAAACGTCGCATACAGAATTCCTTTTATAAATTGAATTTGAAATGAATTGTGGATAAAACGAATAATTTTTAAAAATCTATCCCCTGGTTTTGATGGAACGCGTATAGGTGGGATGAATGGCGGGATCTTTCTACTCGCAGCCACGGTCACCGTGGCTGCGCTCTGCGGACGCTCCGCGTCCCTAACATGACACCACAAATATTCCGGGAAGAATCACCTCACACGGTGTCTTCTGAATACACAATTCAAAAAATTCCCAAAATCCAAAAGCAGGGGGGATAAAAAATGGGGCGCAGTCGCTACATTATTTTTGCTGATGATCAGAATCATCCTTACTTTTTAACATCTACTATTGTCAATTGGCTGCCGTTTTTCAACAGTCCGGAAAATGTTGCCATCATCCTGAAT
>QQUM01000511.1 GCA_008501545.1 Calditrichota bacterium | reverse complement strand
TCGGCACTGGCATCGATGAACACGTGGCAATTGCCGACGCCTGTTTCGATCACCGGTACAGTGGCGTTTTGCACGACACTTTGGATCAAACCGGCGCCTCCGCGCGGGATCAGTACATCGATCAGGGCGTTGGCTTTCATCATTTCTGCTGCTTGCGTGCGATCTGTGCTTTCAACCAGTTGAATGCTGTTTTCAGGTAAGCCGGATTCCACAACCGCTGCGGCCATGATTTCAACAAGTTTCATGTTGGAGTGAAATGCCGATTTGCCCCCACGCAAAATTACTGCATTGCCAGCTTTCAAACAAAGTGTGGCAGCATCGACGGTGACATTCGGTCTTGCTTCGTAAATGATCCCGACGACACCCAAAGGGACACGAACTTTGTTGACTTGCAAGCCGTTAGGCCGAATTTGCCCGCTGATGCAGGTGCCAACTGGATCGGGTAAAGCAATAATTTGCTCAACAGCTGCTGCAATTCCTTCAATGCGTTCTTCGGTTAACAACAACCTGTCGAACAGGGATTCTTTCAGACCATCCCGGTGTCCGTTTTCCATATCAAGCTTGTTGGCTTCGATAATATCCTTGCGCTGATTTCGCAGGGCGGTTGCAATGTTCGCCAGGGCGTTGTTTTTTTGTGAAGTGGTGGCTATGGCCAAAATAGTTGCTGCCTGCCTGGCGTGTTCTCCTTTAATTTGAATTTCATTCATCATCTTGGTTAGTCTCCTTTTGGTGGCGGAAAATAAATAAATTATCGCGGTGTATGATTTCGGGATTGCCCTGGTAGCCTAAAATTTGTGGAAAGAGCCGACTATGGATCCCCTTTAATTTTTCGATTTCAGCAGCGCTGTAGTTCACCAAACCACGGGCAATCTCTTCTCCTTTCAGGTTGGAGACAGCCACGATATCGCCAGCCTGAAATTGCCCGACGGCGCCAACAATACCTGCTGCGAGCAGGCTTTTCTTGCGGCCCATCAGCGCGCTGTTTGCACCGTCATCTACGATGAGCGAGCCGTTGATTGCACTACTCATGCCGATCCAGCGTTTTCTGCTGTCGCGCCAGGTCGTTTGTGGCGTGAAGTGGGTACCGATGTCTTCACCGTCGAGAATGCGCTGCAACACATTTTTTTCCCGGCCATTGGCAATGTAGGTGTGGGCGCCGCCTTCTGTGGCGATTCGGGCTCCCTCAATTTTTGTTATCATGCCCCCACGGCTGTGTGTTGATACAGACTTTCCGGCCAGATTTAAAACCTCCGGTGTGATTTTGTCTATAAGCCGGATGCGTTCACCCAACTTGCTGCCCTGCCGTTCGTGCAAACCATCGACGTCGGAAAGGAAAAAGAGCGTGCCGGCATTGACGAGCCCGGTTACCTGTGCGGCCAGATTATCGTTGTCGCCGAATTTTATTTCTTCAGCAGAAATTGTGTCGTTTTCATTTATGATCGGGATAACTTTCTTTTCAAACAAAGTATACAATGTGTTGCGTGCATTCAGATAGCGACTGCGAGCGCGGAAATCATCGGCCACGAGCAGAATTTGTGCTATGGTGATGTTCTCTGTCTGGAAAAGATGATTGTAAATATCGATGAGCAAGCCCTGACCTACGGCCGCTGCTGCCTGGGATTCCCGCAAACTTTTTACTCTCTTTATGCCAAGCCGGGCCATACCGACACGCACGGCGCCGGAGCTGACAAGGACAACTTCATGCCCGGAATGGGCAAGCTTTGCAAGTTGTTTTGTGAAATCCTTCAGGTAATTTGTGTCCAAAACACCCGCATCATCCGTGAGCGTATTTGTTCCGACTTTAACAACCAGCCGTTTTGTGCTCCCCAATTTCATTGGGTTTCTCCTTGTGTTAGAATTTTGGGGCAGAAAAATACAAGAAAGTGAATAAATATGCAAATTGAAATATTTTTGTAAACCGTATTAAAGATGTCGGCTATCTTACCAAAAATAAGTTGGATAAATTCGGATTTAAAAATTCGATTTTCTACCAGGATTCTCGATTTACAGGCTTCAGAAAAATCGGTGAAATACAGGGGAAGGCGGAACGAAGTGGAGAATCGCGATCATTAATGGATGGGTTGATTATCTCTGTTGCGCTTGTGAATGATCTGAAGCTGGTGACACGCAATGTAAAAGATATGCGCGCAAGCGGCGTAAAAATCCTAAATCCATGGGATGATTAGAAATACGATCGCTGATTCTCCAAAAAACAGACTCGATTCAAGTCGTTTCAATTCATTTATTACACATCCAATTCATAACGGTCAATGCGATTGCGCAGCGTATTTCTATGAATCCCTAAAAGTTTGGCTGCCTGTACCTGGTTGTTGCCGGTTTTTTGCAGCGCTTTTGCGATGAGGATTTTTTCAACAGTCGGCCACAATTTCAGCTTGGATTCTCCGGCCATGATTTTCGTCATGATTCTGTCGAGCGCCAGTTCTTCATCTTCCGATGCCTGCTCCAAATGCTCATCAGAACTCACGTCGAGTTCGATTTCATCGACGGCAATATAGGTACCTTTGGCGAGAACAATGGAGCGGCGGATGCAATTTTCCAGCTCGCGAACATTACCCGGCCAGTCGTAGCCTTCGATTTTTCGTTGTGCATCATGCGTTAAACCCTGAATGTTTTTTCCAGATTCCTCGCTGTATCTGTTGATAAAATATTTTATCAATTGCATTAAATCGTTTTTTCGCCCCCGCAGAGGCGGCAATTGAATCGTGATGACATTCAGCCGGTAATATAAATCCTCGCGAAATGTCCCGGCTTTTATTGCATCCTCAATATTCACGTTTGTTGCGGCGATAAGGCGCACATCGGTTGTGATATTTTCTTTGCCGCCGACCCGGCTGAAATTGCCTTGCTGGATAACACGTAAAATTTTTGCCTGGGTAGTTACGGGCATTTCCCCGATTTCATCCAAAAACAGTGTGCCGCCATTCACTTGTTCAAACTTGCCGATATGGCGGTTCACGGCTCCTGTAAAAGCGCCCTTTTCATGGCCGAACAGTTCAGATTCCAATAGATTCTGTGGTATTGCTGCGCAATTGATTTCCAAAAATGGGCGATCCGCCCGCCGGCTGTGCTGGTAAATGGCGCGGGCGACCAATTCTTTTCCGGTGCCGCTTTCACCGCGAATGAGGATGGTCACATCCTGCCCGGCCACTTGACCGATGAGTTTGTAAACCTCCTGCATCGCATCGGAATTGCCGACGATCATGTCGCCTGGTTCTCCGCTCTCTTGCTCCCGGGAAATGGAAACATTGCGACGCATCTGCTCGCTGTTGTGGATTGCTTTTTTGATGACATTACGCATTTTGTCGACGTCGAAGGGCTTGAGCATATAATCGAAGGCGCCGTTTTTCATCGCTGTAATCGCGGTGTTCAGCGTGCCGTGAGCTGTCATCATGATGACGGGGATGCGCGCATCGATTTCCTTCATTTTGGACAACGCTTCCAGGCCATCCATGTGTGGCATTCGGACGTCCATCACAATAACATCCGGTTTTTCATGCTGCATTTTTTCAATGCCGGCCTGTCCATCGTGTGCAGACAGTATTATGTAATCCTGCGGAAAGATTTTTTTAAATGAATAATGCAGGTTTGGTTCATCATCGACGATGAGTATGGTTTTATTTTTTGGAATCACAGTCATCTCTGGTTATTGGGTGTTATTGTACTGGTCGTACACAGCGGGCAACCGAAGGATAACGACTGTCCCCTTACCTGGTGTCGATTCGATCCGTACGGTCCCGGAATGTCCTTCGATCAAGCTTTTCACAATGGAAAGCCCAAGTCCGAGTCCTTTTTCTTTTGTGGAAGTAAATGGGACAAATAAATTTTTTTTCACGGATTCAGGAAGCCCGGCTCCATTGTCTTTTATAGTAATTTCCAGGAATTTATCGTCAGACAATTCGCAGTGTACAGCGATTTCGCCACCTTCAGATACAGCATCGCTGGCATTCAGCAGAATATTTAAGAAGATTTGCTGCAATTGTACCGGATCGGCCCATATGGGCGGTAATTTGTCCGGAATGCTTTTTTTTAGTTGAATATTTTTTTTATTCAAATCATAATTCAGCAGCAAGAAAGTATTTTTAAGGATTTTATTGAGGTGGCACCATTCCCGTTCCGGTTCCTTCAAGCGTGTGTAATCAAGGAGTTGCGTGATAATCTTGTTCATGCGCTGCAATTCTGTGCTGATGACCTGCCTGTCTTCTTCGTTGAGATTTTCTTCTGCTTCGAAAATCATTTTGACGATGGTCAGTGGATTGCGAATTTCGTGTGCAATACCGACGGCGAGTTCGCCAACTGCAGCGACACGGCCGGCACGCCGGGATTGATCTTCAAGCCGGATGATTTGCTCGTGCGAACGTGCGTTATCGATTGCGATTGCACAAAGATCGGCAAATGAACGCAATAAGCGTTTTTCTCCCTTGCTGAATTGATAGGCTTCACTTTTATAGATGTTGAGCAATCCGATCGCTTCTTCGCGGGCAACCAGCGGCACGGTTAAAAGCGCATGCACTTCTTCCTGACTGTCAAATCCAGGCAATTTTTCATTTTTTGCATCGCGTAAATTTTTTACTCGACGCGGTTTTTTATCGCGCAGGACCTTGCCATACAATGTGCCGGCTATAGGAATGCTTCTGCGCTTGAAATTGTCGTTACCACCAAATTGCGCTTTGAGATCGAGCGATTGTCCATCCTCCGAGACGAGCATGACAGAGCAGATTTTGGAATGCATCAGTGACGCAGTCCGTTCGACGATTTGATGCAATATCGTCTCGACGGAAAGGGAACTTGCAATCATTTTATTGATTTCGATGAGCGTTGACAATTCGTTTACCTGGCGGTTTACCGTATCGAAAAGATTGCCGTTGTGAATAACCTGCGCTGATTGATTGGCCAATAAAGTGAGCAGATCAACGTCTTCTTCGGAAAAAGCATTTTTACGGGTGCTGTCCACATTGAGCACACCGATGAGTTGGTCTTCCAATTTCATCGGTACCGCCAATTCGGTCTGAATATCAGCTTTGAGCTGAAAGTAACGCGGTTCTTCTGCAACGTTGTTCACAAGCATCGCCTGTCCGGAAAGCGCAACCCAGCCTGTGACACCCTCACCGACACGCAATCGAACATCACCAATGTCCTTTACGAATCCGCGCGATACTTTTATTTCGAGAACATTGTGTTCCCAATCGACCATGGCCAGCGATCCGCTGGTGGCATTGGTAATTTTAACCGCAGCATCGATGATCGAGTTGAGCGATTTTTGTGGGTCCAGGGAAGAGGAGATTTCCTGAAATAATTAGTAAAGCTGAAAATAGCGGTTTTCATCGCGCTTCATTTTTTGAAAAGATATCAAGATATGTGCCTGTGCTTAAGCGTTTCGCGATCTCTCATTCTCCAAGAGGCCGGGGATGTTATGTGATCGGGC
>QQUM01000306.1 GCA_008501545.1 Calditrichota bacterium | reverse complement strand
TTTGATAAACCGCAACTTATGTTCTTTGGCACTACATTTGTAGAATGTCAAGAGTCAACTTGAACACCTTAATTGAAATCAGGAAATTATGGAAGGAATTAACATTTCTGTAAGTCGCGTCGGAGCCAGGCGTGATATTGCATTATTGAAAGTTCGCGGCTACCTCGATACACAAACATGCGGCACGATGCATAACCAGATGACAAAGGTATTGCAGGATGGTTTCTTTCACCTGATCGTGGATATGGGAACAGTAAATTATGTAAGTTCTGCAGGATGGGGCGTGTTTGTCAGTGAAATTAAAAATATCCGGGAAAAAGGCGGGGATTTGAAAATTGTTCAAATGCTTCCTGAGGTGTATGACGTTTTCGAAATGCTCGAATTTAACCGAATTCTCGAGTGTTATGATACCATCGAAGAAGCCATAAATGATTTCGATCTCTCAATCGGACTTGATATAACGAAAAGTATATCGCGTTCTTATCGCGAAAATGCAAGTGATCAGGCAGTTGCACAAGAGGTTGTGAAACCACCTGTTGTTGAACGACCGAAAATTCCGTCGCGTGTTAAAGGCCGAAGCAATTACGCCAAGCCGAAAGCTGATCCCCAAATGCTTCCATTGAGTGAAAAAGTGAGAGCCCTGGTAATCGATGATCCAACGCGGGATGCCTGGCGCATCATGAAAGATCTGCGAACACCTGAATATGGAAATACAAAAGTCGGGTTGATTAAAATATACAAGATGCTGAAAAAATTAAGTCTTGATTCGAAAGAAAAACGCTACCGCTTTTATCGTTCTCGCTAATATGCATACGTTAAAAAAAATGCCCTGATTTTCTACTCCCTTTAAATGATTTACCGATATAAGTTAAAAACCGCATGATTAACCCAGGATTGAAACATGATTAAGGACAGATCACTACGATTCTCCATCGCTCTTCTACTTATACTTCTCACTTTGCAGATCAATCCAATACATGCACAAGTACCTGAAAGCGGCGACTTTCGCAGTGGCGATGGTGTGCGCATAATTGTATGGCAGGAGCCCGGTGCTGAAAGTGCAAACATTAATAAACTGGATATTTCGGATGATTATATAATTGAATCGACTGGACAGGTTCTGTTGCCGCTCATCGGGGAAGTGCATGTTACCGGTCGCTCAAAAGCTGAGTTGGCCCAATACCTGCGGGAAAGATACAGTGTCTATGCTTCAGGATTGCATTTTATTACCAAACCGTTAATACGTGTCGCTGTTTTAGGTGCAGTCCATAAACCGGGATTGTACCTGGTCGAACCCCAAAGCAGTTTATGGGAGCTGGTCGGTGAGGCTGAAGGCCCCCAATCAGATGCTGATCTGGAGAAAATATTCATCTCACGCTCGGGAGAAATTATAGGTGAAGATTTACTGGAGAAGGCTGAGAATGCTTATACACTTGAAGAACTCGGTGTGCAATCAGGGGATCAGGTGACCGTCATGAATCACAAGACATTTAATTGGCGAACACTCCTGAGCTTCGGATCATTTCTTGTTTCAATTATCAATTTGACCATTCAAGTTCGTAGACAGTAGACTGCATTTTCACAGAATTGAAGGCAAAGAGTACAGGTAAAATTAGATGGATGATTTATATTTCGAAGGTGAGGAAAACCAACAGGAAAGCACGATAGATATTCAACGATTCTGGCGTGCGCTTTTAAAAAAATGGTGGCTTTGGAGCATCATTACAATCGCTGTGTCAATTCCCTGGATATTGTATGTAAAAGCAGAAAAACCGATTTATCAGGCATCCTCGACTATTCAGTTTCAGGAATTTGATGGACAGACAAACCGGCAATTGGTGCAGTATAGGGAACAAAAATTTACCAGCCGTTCATTTGCTGAAGAAATCGCAAAGGAGATGGGACTTGCGCTGGAAGTCGAACCTTACAGTGAAGGCCAGCACCCAATTCGTCATCACGTTTTTTCTGACTTTTCAACATCAGGATCACCTGTTACCGGCAGATATGTGATGCGATTTACCAGCGGTGATAGCATGTCACTCTACAAATTGCCGGCTGAAAATGAACCGGAACTATCAGATGAAAAGCTTTATGCAGGGCTGGTCACAAGCGCGATGGATTCACTCATTGCTGTTAATGGCCTATATTTCAGGCTGGCGGATGAACTGCCGCAATTCCCGGAAGAAATCTTCTTTAGAATAAACAGCTTCCGCTCAACAGTAACATCTTTCCAGAACCGTGTAGATGTGTACTTTGGTCGCTCCGGCAGTGTGATGGAAGTTGTGTTGCAGGATCATGATCCTTTCCTGGTGGCAGAGATGACCAACCGGCTGACACAAATCTACATCCGTGAGAGCATCGGTGTTTCCAAGGGTGCTGAAAGCAATTACGGCCAACTTTTGCGCGAACGCCTGGACAGTGCTGAACAAAAAATGCGAACGGCACAGGATGAGTTGAGCCAGTATCGCGCGCGCCATGGCATGGATTTAACCGACGAGTTGAAAAAACTCAACTCGGATCTTGAAAAATACAATACCGCATACGAGGTATTACACGACAATAATGATGCATTAAACCAGCTGGCCAAAAAAATCAGAACAGCGAACAGTGGCGATGAACCTGATCCGAAAGATTTAAACAATAGCTTACGTGATATTTATCACCAGATTTTGGAATTACCCATTTTTGATAATGATGTGAATGCCAAACTTGCACTGGGAAAATTCGAGCGGTATGAAGAAAAATATGACGAACAGGTAAGAAGAACATCGGCAATCAACAGAAAGAGTGTTGAATATGCTACGGAAATCATTGCGATTTTTAAGGAAATAGACAGTGTCGTTGCAAATAAATTTATTGAAAATAAAAAAGATTTGCGTGTTTTAAACGAGAATATCAGTACGATAAATCTCAAGCTAAAAAAACACCCGGAAAAGTTGGCAGAATATACGCGTCTGGAAGAAAACGAGCGAAATGCGCGTGCAATTTGGGAATCACAAAAAAACAGTTATGACAAGTTTGCTCTGAATTCAGCGACAGAAAGCACGAAAATATCTGTTATCGATGAGGCGATCCCGCCTGATTATCCCGTAAACAGGAACAAGAAAAGGAAAGCCGCAGCCGGTGTCAGTGGCGCTTTTTTTCTCGGCGTTTTCGTCGTCCTCGGGATTGAATTTCTTGATAAATCCTTGAAAACGGTTGTCGATGTGAAAAACAATTTAAAAGTCAATGTTCTCGGGACAATCCCGGATATCGATTTTGAAGATTTGAATGAATTTCAGGATAATGAAAAGGCGCGTCTGGTGGATAACCAACTGGTTACGCATAATTATTCACCGACACCCATCGGCGAGGCGTACCGTTCCTTGCGTACCAGCATCATGTTCTCAAAAGTGGCCGGAAGGGTGCAGACGCTCGTCATCACCAGCTTTGCGCCAGGTGATGGCAAATCCTTTACAGCGGCCAACCTCGCGATTACCATGGCACAACACAAGAGCAACACCCTGCTTGTCGATACCGATTTGCGTCGTGGTGTTTTGCATAATACATTCGGTTTGACCAAAGAACCTGGCTTTAGCACATATTTAACGAACAATCTGCCGATACCTGAAATAATCCAGGAAACACATATTCCAAATTTGTCAATCGTAAGTTGCGGTGCACTCATTCCGAATCCATCCGAGCTGTTGGGTTCACACCAGATGAAACGATTTTTGGATGATGTCCGGCGCCGTTTTGATCTGATCATCTTCGATACGCCTCCACTTAATGCAGCGACCGACGCTGTGGTCATCGGCACACAAGTGGATGCAAATGTTCTTGTTGTGCGGTCAGGCAAAACCCATCGCGATGTGGCAAAACAAAAAATGGAATTGTACCAGCATGTTCCTGCAAAAATTATTGGTGTGATTCTAAATGGCGCTGGAGAAGAATACGCCCACGAAGGATACAGTTATTACCATTATTAAAATTTGAGAGCGGAAAGGCATGAAGTATTTACTGACCGGCGGAGCTGGTTTTATCGGATCGCATTTTTGTGAACACGTGCTCAGGAATGATCATACAGTTGTCGCAATCGATAATTTTAATGACTACTATAACCCGCAAATTAAACGATGCAATTGTGCCGGATTTGAAGATGATCCGCGGGTTGAAATTATCGAAGGTGATATTCTCGATACAGCATTACTCGATACATTGTTTACACAGCATAAATTCGATGCTATTGTTCATTTGGCAGCCCGCGCTGGTGTGCGGCCATCGCTCTCACAGCCGATGCTCTATGAACGCGTGAATATTCAAGGAACGATGGAGCTTCTGCAAAGAGCCCGCGAATATGGAACACCGAAGTTTGTCATGGCCTCATCATCTTCAGTTTATGGGAACAACAAAAAGGTACCATTTTCTGAAAACGATCCAGTAGATAACCCAATATCTCCCTATGCTGCAACGAAAAAAGCCTGCGAGTTGATCGGTTATACATACCACCATCTTTATCAAATGAATGTGACATGTCTACGTTTTTTTACGGTCTATGGCCCGCGCCAGCGTCCGGATATGGCGATTCATAAATTCACAAAATTAATCGCCAATGGAGAACCAATTCCGGTATATGGAGATGGAACGACACGCCGGGATTATACATTTATTTCGGACATCATTGATGGCATTGAGAAGAGTGTAGCGTATTGCAATGGCTACCATGTTTATAATCTTGGTGAGTCACGCACGATTCAATTGCATGAACTGATTTCACTCATTGAAACGAGCTATGGCAAGAAAGCCATTATCGATCGTCAACCGATGCAACCGGGTGATGTTGAGTGTACATATGCTGACATTTCAAAGGCGCAGACGGAGATTGGATACACGCCGAATGTCGATATCCGTGAAGGTATTCCTGAATTTGTAAAATGGTTCAAACAGCATCAGATTTGAATTCAATTATTTTTATTGTAAAGCGTTTCACTGTCGAAAAAGACAGTATATCAGTTAAGGAAATGTAATGGTTCGAGAGAAGGAAGCTTTTCTTCGAAGCTTAATAAAATTTTTCGATACAACGATTATCTTAATTTCGTTTTTCATCTCGTACTTCGTCAGTTTTTACTTGCGGGAATTTTTTGGCAAAGGCGATATGGCGTTTGCAATTTCTGCCGATCTCAGTGGATTTCTCTTTTTTGCCGAAAAGAATATCATCCTGTGGGTAAGTTATATTCCGGCATGGATTATCGTCCTGGGTTCGATGGGTGTTTACCATGATATTCGAACAAAGTCCATTCCATCACAGGCCTTTGCGGTTATCAAAACGGCTTTTATCACCACGTTTATCCTCGGTGCCGTCATCTTCCTGTTCAAAATGACGTTGACCAGTCGTTTGTTCGTAGGGACTTATACAGCAATAACCATTGTGTTGTCGATTATCGGTAAGATGTTCGTACATAATTTGCTGTCGCTCTTGCATGA